>JALYZF010000007.1 GCA_030948995.1 Acidobacteriota bacterium | reverse complement strand
TTTTGGACGGGCTTGATTTAATTCTCGCCGAAATGGGCAAGCGCGGGTTAAAGGCGATTGTTTTTCTGAGCAACAATTGGGAATGGAGCGGCGGTTTTCAGCAGTATTTGATTTGGAACGGTTTAGTGCCGGACGAACAGAAAACAAGGAAATTAACGTGGAACGAGCAGCGCGATATTGTCGCCAAATTTTACGGTTGCGCGCCTTGCAAGGAAAGTTATAACAAACAGGTCAATCTAGTTTTAAGCCGGACGAATAAATACAATCATAAAAAATACACGGACGACCCGGCGATTATGGCTTGGGAACTTGCCAACGAGCCACGTCCAATGCGCCCGTTTGCCAATGACGATTATAAAAAGTGGATAAGCGATGTCGCCGCGATGATAAAAGCAAAAGACAAAAATCATCTTGTTACAATCGGACACGAAGGTTTAATGGGAACTGAAAATCTGAAATTGTATGAAGAAATTCACGCCGACAAAAACGTGGATTACCTGACGATTCACGTCTGGGCGAAAAATTGGGGCTGGTTTGCGGGCGACAAAGTGGCGGAAGGCTTTCCGAACGTTCTCGACAAAGCCGTCAAATATATAGACCAGCATTTAACGATTGCCGAAAAGTTGGATAAACCGCTGGTTATTGAAGAATTCGGTTTACCGCGAAACAATCAATCGTTTGATGTAAATGCTTCAACATCGCTGCGCGACGAGTATTACAGCCGAATATTTTCAATTCTCGAAAAACAGGCGCAAGCAGGCGGCGTCCTCGCAGGCGCGAATTTCTGGGCTTTCGGCGGAACTTCCAGACCCACAAAAGGACAAATTTTCTGGAAAGCGGGCGACGATTATATGGGCGACCCGCCGATGGAAGAACAAGGTTTGAACAGCGTTTTCGACAGCGACGAAAGCACTTGGAAAATAATTCGTTTATTCGGCAAATCTCTGCAAAAAATCAAATGGGAATAAAAGAGCGGAGCTTTAAATTTAACCTCTAATTTTTAATATACGTTTTTGAATACTTTCGCTTAAAGAAAAATAAATACACAAAACATAGAACTTTAAAAGAAAGAATACACAGACTCTCGCGTGAATATGCTGACTTCCGATTTAGCCGCCTGCCGTCGGCGCGGCGATAAAATTTTTCCTCTGTTTGTAAAAACCGATGATGCGATTTATTTGCGCGACGCCGAGATTCTAGCGCGAATTTTTGAAGATTACGCGGGCAAAACGCGCGGCGAATTGGAAGGCGAGTTGGAAGAATACGTCGGTACGGGAACGGATTACAAAATCCTGCGCGGTTTTATCAAACTTCTGACCGACCGCTGCGAATTTGAAACAGCGAGCGTTGCCGCGCCCGAAGAAATCCGCCGCAAAGTTTTTCTCGAAGCGCGAAAGTTTCAGCCGGTTTTTCCCGATTCATCGCAAAGACGAGAAATTCTGGAATCAGTCGCAGGCGAATTAGAAACCGACGCAAACACGATTATCTCGAATCTCTACGCCGATTTATCCGCGCAGCAAAAACTGATTTCTTTTCAAATGATTGCGCCGAAAGATTTGCTTGACCGCTACAATCTGGCGCAATCGCAAGCGCTGCTTTACAAATGCGTCGAGATGCGAATTCGCGTCGCGCCTTCGAGTTTGGCAAATTATCGCTCGATTTTCGGTTGGATAAAGCATTTCGGTATGATTCATTCAGTTACGGGAAACGCCGCAAGCGGCTATGAAATCACTTTGACGGGCGCGGCTTCGTTGTTTCACCGCTCGCAAAAATACGGAATCCAGATGGCGGTTTTTCTGCCCGCGCTGCTGCTTTGCGACGCTTGGCAATTTTCGGCTGAAATCGCGCAAAAAGAAGGCGGAAACGTTTTCTATGAGTTGCGAAGCGAGCAAACTGAACTCGTCTCGCATTATTCGGACGAGCCGACTTTTGAGAATTCCGACATTCAAAAATTAAAAAAGAATTGGGAGAAATCTTCCGCCGGTTGGCAGTTGCAGGAAAACAGGGAAGTTGTAGATTTAGGAAAAACGGCTTTTATTCCTGATTTTGTTCTTGTTTCTCCGCAGAGTGAAAAAATCTATCTTGACGTTCTCGGCTTTTGGACTCCGAAATCTTTGAAAAAAAGATTGGAGGAATTCGGCGCGGCAAACTTTCAAAAATTTATTTTTGCAGCGTCGCAGGAACTTCGCGGTAGCCGTGAAGAACCGCTCTGGACAAACGAAAACGTCGTCTTTTATAAAACCAAACTTGAGCCGGATTTATTAATTGAAACGGCGCAAAATCTGATTTCCGGCAAATAATTTTACTTGAACAAATTTCTGTTGTCTCCGCTTTTCACGTTTTGAAATTGGCGCGCCTCCGAACGGCGTTTGGACATATATTCTTCAGCCGTGTTTCGCGTTACGACTTCATATAAAACGGCTTGCTTGTCTTCTTTTTTTCTTAAAATTCGCCCTAACCTTTGAATATGCTCGCGCGACGAACCTGAACCCGACAGAATTATCGCAACCGAAGCGTCCGGGATATTGACGCCTTCGTTCAAAACTTTTGAAGTCGCAAGCGCCAGAACGTCGCCTTTGTTGAGCGCGTCGAGCCAGAATTTTCTTTCCTTGTCGTTCGTTTCGTGAGTGATGGCGGGAATCAAAATATCCGTCGAGATACGATAAACCATTTCGTTTTCGGCTGTGAAAATCAAAACCTTGTCGTGCCGGTGGCGAACGAGCAAGTCGCGCAGAATACTCAACTTTGCGTCAGTTCCGAGCGCGATTTTTTTCGAGTTTCGATAGGCTTTCATCGCGCGCCTGCCGTCCTCGCTCATTGCGCTTCGCATCACGAAAGTTTTCCAGCCGCCGGTCGAGGCGAACGAAATATTTTTTGCGCGTAGAAATGCGCGGAAAATTTCGCGTTCTCTTTTGTATAACTCTCTTTCCTCGTCGCTCAAATCGACTTCTATTCTTTCGACAATATAATCGGCAAGATATTCGCCCGCCAATTGCTGCGCTTCGAGTCGATAAACGAATTTTCCGACGAGTTCTTCGAGCAGGGAATCGTTGCCGTCGGCGCGTTCCGGCGTTGCGCTCAAGCCGAGACGAAACGGCGCAATCGCAAATTCAGCCGCATATTTGTAGCCTTCGGACGGCAAATGATGACACTCGTCGAAGATTATCAAACCGAACCTGTTGCCGATGCGTTCCTGATGTCTGAACGCCGAAGCGTAAGTCGTAACCGTTATCGCGCCGATTTCATAAAAGCCGCCGCCAATTAAACCGATTTCCGCATTAAAAGTCGAGACGAGAAGGTCATACCACTGATTCATCAAATCAATGGTCGGCACGACGACGAGCGTTTGCCGCCCGCACATTTCAATCGCCATCGTCGCCGCGTGAGTTTTACCCGCGCCCGTCGGCAGAACAATCACGCCGCAACGCTTGGTTTGTCGCCACGCTTCAATCGAAGCGGTCTGATACGGGCGCGGCTCGACGCGGAATTTCGGTTTGAAATCAAAAGCGTCGTATTTTTTCGCCGAATCTTCGTAAAGCGTTTTCGCGCGGACAAATTCTTTAATAATTTCGCGGTATTTATAAGCCGGAGAGCGATATTGTCTGGTTCGTTCATCCCAGACAAAGGCTTTCGGAACAGCAGCCAAATCAGCTTGACTTGCGCCTTCTAAAATCAAAGTGCCTGATTCAAATTTGAGGTTGAAAATCGGTGTCGCTGAGAAAGTTTCACTCATTGTCTGCAAATTATAAAATAACTTTCTGTAATAAAAAATGGTAGCACTCTTCCGATTAATAATTTAACGCTCAATCTAACTACAAGCTAATCAATTCGTCGCGCGTCGCTCAAGATTCGGCTAACCTCTTGAAATTCATCTTCAATCTCTAAAATTAAAATTTTCATTTGAGTAATATCAAGACCCGGCTTTTCCAGCTTTTCGCTTAGCTTTGCCAAATGCTTTGCTCCGATATTACTGCTGCTGCCTTTAATGCCGTGTGCCTGTTCATTGATTTCGGCTGTTTCTTGATTTGTAATAGATTCCTTGAGAGTCGTTATGCGCCTTTCGGCGTCTTCAAGAAACAAATCGATTAGTTCGGTTATCAGGTCAGGCTCGTTCGGCTGCTGCAAATCTCTAAATCCATCAAGCACCGATAAATCTACCGATTGATAATTTTTATTACCGGCAGAAACATTCGCCGCTTCCGTCTGTGCCGCTTCTTGCGCGGCAGCGACCGGAACAAGCCACCGATTCAAAGTCTGCTTTAGCGTTTCGACTTTGACCGGCTTGCTGATGTAATCGTCCATTCCGGCAGCCAGACATTTTTCTCGCTCGCCTTCCAGAGCGTGCGCTGTCATTGCAATAATGGTCGTGCGCTGTGAGTCGCCTCGCAGACGACGAATTTCGGCGGTCGCTTCAAAACCGTTCATTTCAGGCATCTGACAATCCATTAAAATCACGTCATACCGTTGTTTTTCAACTGCTCGAACAGCTTCACGCCCGTTGGCGACGACATCCGCCGCGTAACCCAAACTTTTTAACTGATTAAGCGCGACTTTCTGATTGACTATATTGTCTTCGGCGACGAGAATAATGGCTTTTGAAACTACGGCTTTCGGCTCAACATTTGGTAGATTTATGCCGCGTAAAGAATGCTTTGTAATAAGACGCGGGAATTGCTGTCCGCCGCCGTTTTTGCCTGCTTCGGCGATGACCGTTATTAAACAATTGTAAAGCTGCGTTTGGCGAACCGGCTTCTGAAGATATGCCGCAATGCCGAAATCGCGGGCGAGCTTTCCGTCGCCGCGTTTCCCGAAAGAAGGCAGCAAGACCAACTGTGTTACCGCCAAAGCCAGCTCGGATTTAATAGCGCGCGCTAGTTCAAATCCGTCCATCTCCGGCATCATCAAATCGAGAATTGCAATCTCGAAAGGATTTTTATCATTAGCAGCCGCGCGCAGCAATTCAAGCGCCCGCTTGCCCGAATCGGCTTCTGCCACAATCATTCCCCACGAAGCGGTTTGATGCAGAAGTATTTTGCGATTGCTTGTATTATCGTCCACTATCAACGCTCGCACGCCTTCGAGACTGACATCGTTTGCCGACACAATCGTCGAAGTTTGGTTCGGTTGTTTTTCAAAATGCGCGGTAAACCAAAAAGTCGAGCCTTTACCCGGTTCGCTTTCGACGCCAATTTCTCCGCCCATCATCTCGACAAGCTGTTTGGAGATTGCAAGCCCTAAACCCGTCCCGCCGTATTTGCGTGTCGTCGAGCCGTCCGCCTGCGTGAAGGCGCGAAACAATCGGCGCTGCTCCTGCTCGGAAATTCCGATGCCCGTATCGGCAACTTCAAAACGAAGCGAAACGTATTCGCCCGCTTCGCTTTGCTTTCGGACGTTGACGGTTACCTCGCCCTGTTCGGTAAACTTAACGGCATTGCCGATTAAATTTGTAAGAATCTGTCGAAGCCGCCAGGGGTCGCCGAAAAGCAGCGTCGGCACATCCGCATAAACAAGCGAAGCTATCTCGATTCCTTTCGCTTGCGCTCTTTCGGCAAGAAGCTCGACGAGCGATTCGACACAATCTCTTAAATCAAAATCTATTTTCTCGAAATGTAATTGTCCGGCTTCGATTTTCGAGAAATCGAGAATATCGTCAATGATTCTGAGCAGCGCGTCGGCGCTCAATTGAGTAGTTTGAGCGTAATCGCGCTGCTGCTCGCTCAAATCGGTGTCGAGCAGAAGTCCGTTCATACCGATAATGCCGTTCATCGGCGTGCGAATCTCATGCGACATATTGGCGAGAAATTCCGACTTCAATCGCGCCGATTCCAACGCCGCGTCGCGTGCTTGTTCAAGTTCTTCTTGAATTCGTTTGCGTTCGGTAACGTCTGTAATAAGCGAGAGTCGAGCGCGCCTGCCGTCAAAGTTTATCGTTTGCAAGTTAATTTCCGCTTCGATTATTTTGCCGTCCTTTTTTTGAAGTCTCATCGAGTGAAACTTCTCGACGCCGGCATCGGCTTGAGCGACAAATTCCAGAAAAACCGGCAAATCTTCCGGCGGGCGAAGGTCTTTCGTAAACATTTTCTGAAATTCTTCGCGCGAATAACCGAAGAGGCGGATTGCCTCTTCATTAACGGCAAGAAACTCTAAAGTCTCTATATCCCAAACCCAAATCGCGTTCGGATTATTTTCAAACAACCGCCGGTAACGCAATTCGCTGTCTTGCAAATTTTCTTCCGCCCTTTTGCGCTTGCTGATGTCGTGCATTCCGACAACCGCTCCGACTTTGCGTCCTTGCGCGTCGAAAATCGGTTGTCCGCTGGCAATTAGCGTGCGCGGCGCTTTGTTCTTCGGAGCGATGACCATTTCGACGTTCAAGACCGTTTCACCTTGTAGCGCGCGGAAAAGCGGAATTTGTTCTTTGCTCAACAGCGTTTTGCCGTCCGCCTGATATAAATCGTAATGCTTCGACCATTCTTCCGGCGCGAGCGGCTCGGCAACCAATCCGTGAAATTCCTGCGCCGCCCGGTTAAAAAGCGTCAACTCGCCCGCAGCATTGCAAGCCACCAAACCGTCGGTCATGCTATCAAGTACCGCGTCGAGAAATTTCCGTTCTTCCTCCAGAGCATCTTCGGCGCGCCTTCGTTCAAGCGCATAACGAATCGAGCGTTCGAGCAGCGAGCCTTCTATCCGCCCTTTAAGCAGATAATCCGCCGCGCCCGCTTT
The DNA here is from genome assembly GCA_030948995.1 of Acidobacteriota bacterium. Taxonomy (GTDB): domain Bacteria; phylum Acidobacteriota; class Blastocatellia; order Pyrinomonadales; family Pyrinomonadaceae. The sequence goes on along the minus strand of JALYZF010000007.1, from coordinate 5,306 downwards.
CATTGCTTCTAGGTCAACCGCGCGCTCTTCCTGTCCGTTTAGCAAAATCATCGGGGCGCGAAAGCCTTCGGCAATGGCTTCGCGCATCAACTCAAGTCCGTTGCGCTCGCCCAGACGATAATCAATCAAGCAGATGTCGAATGTTTTTTCCGCAATCGCTTCTCTCGCCGCCGTATATGTAGCTGCTCGACGGATCTCGCAGTCGAACGTCGTCATTTCGTCGAGCAAATCGCGGATTAGCAGAAAATCGTCCTCGACATCTTCAACGAGCAGCACTTGTAAGGGACGTTTATTCATATCTTATTCTTAGATTATGCTGATAAAATAATCGCTCGTGTTTTTAATTTTAGCTCGTTCCGACGGTTTAATCTGCAAGTTCAAAACGCTTGTGCTTCTTAGAAATATAGTTTTATGGCAAAGGATATATCTTGCTGCCGGAACAAAAATTCGGGTTCATTTTTAGTTTATTACAAAACAAAATTTCTAGAGAAAAAAATATGCCAAGCTGAAATATTTCTTTCCGAAATCAAGATAAAATTTCCTGCAGAATTTCAATTAGCCGATAATCATTGTTCCCGTTCCAGAATCGGTAAAAACTTCGGAAAGCAGAGCGTTGCGCGTCGTGCCGCTAATTATATGCGCCGATTTTACGCCGCGCTTGATTAGCTCGGTCAGGCTTTGCAGTTTCGGAATCATTCCGCCGGAAGCCGTGCCGCTTCCGATTAATTCTGCGGCTTGAGTCGTCGAAAGCCGCGAGATTTTCGTTTCCGGTCTGTCAGGCTCAAGATAAATTCCGGCGACATCCGACAAAAGGACGAGCTTTTCGGCTTCGAGTCGCACGGCAATTTCGGCGGCGACTGTATCAGCGTTGATGTTATAAATTTGTCCGGCGTCGTCTGCTCCGAGTGAAGAAACGACCGGCAAATAATCTTTGTCGAGCAAAACCTGCAGCAGCCGGTCATTAATTTCCAAAACGTCGCCGACGTGACCGAAATCAACCATTTCACGCTCGCCCGTCGCGCGGTTCAAAACATCTTTCGGCGGGCGACGAACGGCGTGAACGATATTACCGTCAACGCCCGAAAGACCGACTGCTTCGACTCCGCGTTGCCGCAGTGCCGCTAAAATTTCCGTATTGATTTTCCCCGCAAAAATCATCTTGGCAAGCTCCAGCGTTTCGTCGTTTGTAACTCGCCGCCCGTTAATGACCGTTTGAACCACGCCTAATTTTTCGGCAAGTTCGCCGAGTTGCTTGCCGCCGCCATGAACGACGCACAGACGAATGCCGACTTGATGCAGCAACGCCAATTCTTCGGCTAAAGACGCGAGATTTTCTTTGTCTTCGGTAACTTTGCCGGAAAACTTGACGACGAAAGTTTTGCCTTTGAACCTTTGAATATAAGGCAATGCTTCACGCAGAATATTCAATTTTTCATCGTTCATAAAAGCGATTTCACCGTCTCCAATGTTTTTGCCGATTCCGAAACGGGAATAAATTCAAACTCCATCAAATCCTGCCAGCGCAAAACCCATTCTTGCAATAAACTCACGTCGCCGCATTCCATCAATTGAAAACAGCGATTGAAATTAGCCTCTACCCAGCTTTCTTTATAAACAAGACCGTCCGGCATCATTCGACCGTCCTTCAAAAATCGTTCATAAACAGCCTTTGCATCGCAATTCTTGAATCGCTCGATAACCATAAAAAGCATATCTCACCTCTTTTAACTTTATTTTCCAAGAAGTTTTGCCATTATCGCCTTTTGAATGTGCAGACGATTTTCCGCTTCGCCAATCACAACCGAATTTTTTGAATCAATCACGGCGTCGGTTACAATCACATTTCGTCTTACAGGAAGACAGTGCATAAAAATCGCGTCGTTCGAGCGCGCCATTTTCGCTTCGTCAACAATCCAACAAGAGCGAAATTGCTTGCGATATTCAACATCTTTTTCCGTCGCACCGTAAAAATCTTTGCTTCCCCAACTTTTGGCGTAAACGACTTCCACATTTTCAAAAGACGAATCAATATCATTTGAAGTCTTGACGCTACCGCCGTTTTCTTCGGCTTGCGTTTCAATTTCTTGCATCAATTCGTCATCTAATTCAAAACCTTTCGGATGCGCGATTGTTAAATCGTGTCCCATTTGCGCCGTCGCCAAAGCGAAACTGTTCGGCACAGCCATCGGTAAAGGTTTCGGATGCCAAGCCCACGTCAGCAAAACTTTTTTCCTTTTCTTGCCGAATCTTTCCCGAATCGTCAACATATCCGCCAGAGCCTGACACGGATGATGCATCGCCGATTCTAAATTTATCAAAGGCTTGGTCGAATACTTTTCAAACGCCGACAAAATCGGTTCAAGCCGTTCTTCTTCCCAATTTTGAAGATTCGCAAAAGTCCGCACTCCGACTGCCGAAACATATCTTTCCAAAACTCTGACAAACTCTTTTAAATGCTCGGTTTTGTTGCCGTCCATCACGACTGTTTCCCGATGTTCAAGCGTCCAACTCGTATTTCCCGGCTCTAAAATCACAGCGTTTCCGCCGAGTTCGTAAACGCCGATTTGCATCGAAGCGCGTGTTCGCAAACTCGGATTAAAAAATACGAGCGCGACGGATTTGCCGCTCAAAGGTTTTTCGACCGTTTCACCTTTTTTGAATTTAATTGCGGCTTCGATAAATCCTTCGAGTTCGGCGCGCGAAAAATCTGATGTGGTTAAAAAATTCCTCATTAAAATTTATTTTGAATTCGCGCCGCTTAATTGTTTCAAACTAAAATTCAGCAAATCGCCGATTCGTTCAACCGTAATATCGGCGGGCGGATATTTGGCGATTTCTTTTTCGTCAAAAGCGTAATGCCCTTGGCGCGGGAAAACTGTCGTCACGCGCGCGCCCCAGATTTTTTTGATTTCGGTCAGAATACGGAGTTTGTCGTCAATTAAAACGTAATGTTTCGCCGGGTAACGCCGCGCGACATCTTTAAGTTCGCGCTCTTTGTGAATGTAAATCAGAATGTTTTTTTCGACCGCTTCGAGCAAGCCCGAACGCTCGATTTTGCGCGGCTGAAAAACAACGTCGCCGTCGGTTAAAATGACGACTTTGCCGAACTGTTTGCAGTATTCCAGCACGTCGAGCGAATTCGGAAAAAGGCGGTTCGCAAACGGATAATTGATGAGATAAGTTGAAACGGCGAGCAGATGCGAATCATATGGATTTTCGATTCGGTAACGCTGCAGCGCGCCGAGATAATCGGCGTAACCAAGCTCGCGCCGCAGTTTTTCAAAAATTTCCCAGTAATGATTATTACGCTTTGCGCCGACTTCCTTTTCCAAAAAACCGCGCAAGTCTCTGGAAACTCTGTCGTTGTCGATCAAAGTATTGTCAACATCAAAAAGAAATACAATTTTGTCCATACATTAAATCATTTCCAAAATTCGCCGCTCATTCTTGTCAATTCGCGGCTAAAACATTAATCAACAAATCAATTTCCTCAATCTTAACGCACAAAGGCGGGAGAAGACGCAAAACATTCGGATTGCTTGAAGTTCCGGTAATAATTTTTTTCTCCAAAAGTTTCGCGTGAACCGGCGCGCATTTGTCGGAAAATTCAATTCCTAAAAGACAGCCTTTGCCGCGCAAAGCGACGACGTTCGGAATTTCTTTCAATCTCTCGCGCAAATGATTTTCAACCGCTTTCACATTTTCAATCATTCGGTCTTTTTCAATCGCTTCGAGCGTCGCCGAAACCGCTGCCATCGCCAGCATTCCGCCGCCGAAAGTCGTGCCTAAATCGTTGGTCTTGATTTTCGCTGAAATCGAATCATTGACCAGACACGCGCCGACCGGAACGCCGCTGCCCAAAGATTTGGCGAGCGAAATAATGTCCGGCTCGACAAATCCGGCTAAACTGCTTCCGCCGAAAAACCAGTTTCCCGTGCGCCCGACGCCGGTTTGCACTTCGTCGAAAATTAAAACAATTCCGCGCTCATCGCAAATCTCGCGCAAGCCCGTGAAAAAATCCGGCGCGGCTTCGCGCACGCCAGCCATTGATTGAATCGGTTCGAGAAAAATTGCGGCGACAGATTCGTCGGCAACGGCGCGAACGCTTTCTAAATCGCCGAATTCAGCGCAAATATGACCGGGAACATTTGGTCGTCCCAAATCCCGATATTTCCCCAAAAACGTCGCCGAAATCGCATCCGCCGTGCGCCCGTGAAAACCGCCGCTAAAAGTAATTATCTTTTCGCGCCCCGTCGCCATTCGCGCCATTCGCATCGCGTTTTCATTTGCCTCCGTTCCCGAATTGCATAAGAACGCCTTCGCCAGATTTTTCGGAGCAATCGAAACAAGTTTTTCAGCCGCTTGAGCGCGAACGTCCGAATAAACTAAGTTTGAATAAAACAGCAATTTTTCAGATTGTCGTTTTAAACTTTCCACAACGTGCGGATGGCAATGTCCGGTCGCACAAACCGCGTGTCCGCCGTAAAGGTCGAGATATTTTTCGCCGTCACTCGTCCAAATCCAACTGCCTTTCCCGCGCTCGACTGCAATGTTCATCTTCGAGTAGGTCGCAAGCTGAAATGTTTCTTCAAGTTTCTCTATCTCGGAAAAATTCATAATTTTTTACGGATTGCTGCCGCTAAGAATCAAACCTGTTTTTTCATCAAGTCCGAACATCAAGTTCATATTTTGCACGGCTTGACCCGCCGCGCCTTTCACTAAATTATCAATCGCCGCAAAGACCGCGGTTTGTTTGCCGTTTGAATGCGCGGCGATGTCGCAAAAGTTCGTCGTCTTGACCCAATTTATATCGGGCGAGCCATCAACGATTCTCACGAAAAACGAATCTTTATAAAATTGCTCGTAGATGTTTTTCAAGTCTTCATTCGTCAAAAGGTTCGTTGTTTCCAAATAGCACGACGCAAAAATGCCGCGCGAGACGGGAAGCGAATGCGTCATAAAAACAAACTCGTTCGAAAACTCGCTGATTTGGCGCAAGTGCTGTTCGATTTCGGGAACGTGCTGATGCTCGAACGGCTTATACGCATAAAACGAATTCATCCGCTGCGGGTGATGCGTGTTCACCGCCGCTTTCGCGCCCGAACCTGACGAGCCCGTTTTCGCGTCAACGATAATTTTCCCCGTGAGCAGTCCGCTTTTGACCATCGGCGCAAGCGCGAGCAAAGTTGCCGTCGCAAAACAGCCCGGATTGGCGATATAGTTTGCCGTCTTTATCCGTTCACGATTCGTTTCGGTCAAGCCATAGACAAATTTCGTCTGCAAATCCGTCGCCGTGTGTTCGAGCT
>JALYZF010000308.1 GCA_030948995.1 Acidobacteriota bacterium | reverse complement strand
GAATCGTAAATCGTGAATCGTAAAGAACGAACTATTTACGATTCGCGATTTACTATCTTAGAGTTTTGAGCCGTTTTTTTCCCGCGCGGCGTTCTTCCAAAATCTCGATTGTCTCTTTGATTTTTTGATAAATTCCGTCAGCATCCAAACCGTATTTCGCTAAAAGCAGTTTCGCGTCGCCATGCGTTACGATTCGGTCGGGAACGCCCATTCGCACGACTTTCACGCGGTCGAGCATCGCGTTTCCCTCCAGAAGTTCCAAAACAGCCGAGCCGAAACCACCCGCCAGATATGCTTCTTCGACGGTTACGATAATTCGTTTCGTTTGTGCTAAAGCTAAAATCAATTCCGCATCGAGCGGTTTGACGAAACGCGCGTTGACGACTGTTGCATCAATCACGTCTTTCTCCAAACTTTTCGCCGCTTCCATCGCCGGATAAACCATCGAGCCGTAAGCGAGAATCGCAATTTCGCCCGCGCCGTCGCGCAAAATTTCCGCTTTTCCGATTTCGATTTGCTTCGGCGCGTCGGAAATATCAACGCCGAAACCGTTTCCGCGCGGGTATCGAATCGCCGCCGCACCGTCGTGCTGAATCGCCGTCAGCAGCATATCGCGCATCTCGCGTTCGTCTTTCGGCGCGCACAAAACAATATTTGGATAACCGCGCAAGTATGCAATATCGAGCAGTCCGTGATGCGTCGGACCATCCGCGCCGACGATTCCGGCTCTGTCCATCGCAAACGTAACATTTAAATTTTGCAAGCAAACGTCGTGCAGAATCTGGTCAAAAGCGCGCTGCAAAAACGTCGAATAAATCGCCGCGACAGGTTTTAAGCCTTCGCAAGCCATTCCCGCGCAGAATGTAACGGCGTGTTGCTCGGCAATGCCGACATCGAAAGCGCGTTCGGGAAATCGTTCCAAAATTTTATCAACGCCCGTGCCGTCCGGCATTGCGGCAGTTAAAGCGACAATTTTTTCGTCGCGTTCCATCAACTCGCACATCGTTTCGCCGAAAATCTGCGTATAAGTTTTCGCTGAAGGTTTGCCTGATTTCGGAAACACGCCGGTTTTTTTATCAAATGGTCCGGTGGCGTGATATGCGTAATAATTTTTTTCGGGATTTGGAAAGCCTTTGCCTTTGGTCGTTAAAGCGTGAATAATCACGGGACCGTCGTCAATTTGTTTCGCTTCTTCGAGGGCGCGAACGAGCATCGAAACATTGTGTCCGTCAACGTAGCCGATATATTTAAAGCCGAGTTCATTGACGAGCGCGCCCGGCAAAACCGCTGCGGCAATTGCATCTTTAACGGTTTTCGCCGCGCGCCGCAGACGCTCGCCGAAATGCGGAACACTCTCTAAAGTGTCGCCGATGTCTTCTTTTAGCTGCTGGTAACTTTGCGCGCCTTTAATTCGGTTCAGATAACGCGCTAAACCGCCGACGGCAGGCGCGATTGACATTTCATTGTCGTTCAGCAAAACGATAAGACGCGATTTCAGATGTCCGGCTTGATTTATCGCTTCCATCGCCATTCCGCCAGCCAGACTTGAGTCGCCAATCAGCGCGCAGACGTGAAAATCCTCGCCCTTTTTGTCGCGCGCAACCGCCATTCCCAGCGCGGCTGAAAGCGAAGTCGAAGCGTGTCCCGCGCCGAAAGTGTCAAACTCTGACTCGTCTCGTTTCAGAAAACCGCTCAAGCCGCCGTATTGTTTGATTGTTTCAAACTGGTCGCGTCTGCCGGTTAAAATCTTGTGCGCGTATGCTTGATGCCCAACGTCCCAAACCAATTTATCTTTTGGCGTATCGAGTGCGTAGTGCATCGCAACGGCGAGCTCGACCGCGCCTAAACTCGCGCCGGTGTGTCCGCCCGTGCGCGAGCAGGTTTCAATAATAAATTGACGAACTTCGTCGGCGACTTCCTGCAAATCTTCAATTTTTAGTTGCCGCAAATCGGCGGGCGAATTTATTTCCGATAAAAATCTCATTTTCAGCCTTTTCTGCAATCCATCTTCAAATTTCGCATTTTAACTTGCCGAAAAGCAAATGTTAAATGACAAGCGCAACTTTAATTGGAAATAAACAATTAAAGCAGCGCTGATTTCTCTTTACAATTCTTTACTTATAATAAAAGAAAAACATCAGACTAAATTAAAAAAGCGCGCGTCTAAACCTGCGAAAAGCGAAAGCTCTACATACAAATTTCAATAAATTTAAGAGGTATATAAATGTCAATCAAACAAAAAATCGTATCGGTTGTTGCAACCGGCTTTGTGGTCGTTTCATTTTCGGCGTTCGCTTCGGCGCAGAACACGACGACAAATCAAACGCAAGATTCAACACAGAAACAAGAAAGACGCGAGCATCGCGGTTTTGGTAAACACGACGGCGAAGAAAGACGCGGCGGTCATCACGGCGACCGTATGGGAATGCGCGAACTTGAGCAGTTGAATTTAACCGACGCTCAAAAACAGCAAATCCACGATATTATGAAAGCCAATCGTCCGGCAAATCCCGAAACATTTCAGGAAATGCGAACTCTTTCGGAAGCAAAGCGCAACGGCACGATTACAGCGGAGCAGACCGAAAGACTGAAAACTCTCAAACAACAGATGCGCCAAAATATGGAGCAAACTCATCAGCAAGTTTTGGCGATTTTAACGCCTGAACAACGGACGCAGCTCGAACAGTTGAAAGAAAAAAGAAAACAGGAAATGAAAGAACACCGCAAGATGCGTCAGGATAAAAAAAATTCTGATACAGAAGATAATGACGACAATTAATTTTTCTTTTGAAAACTTGCAAACAAAAAAAAGCGCTAAGAAAATTTTCTTAGCGCTTTTTTTGTTTGCAATTAAATCCGAAAAATCAGCCGATAAACATTTCGTCATCCGTATAAGCGCGGTCGATTTGTTTAGGCGCGGGCGCGAATAAAACTTCCAATCCTTTTCTGACTCCCGCCATAATCGCCGCAATCTCGCGCGCCGGAACGACGACTTTTTCCTGTATAAAATCGGTTGTCGTAACGACTTGCATTTGCGTTCGGTCAATCGTTCGGCTAATAAGCGCAACTTTGTCTTTAGCTTCATGTGCCGTCGCGCCGACAAGCTGTTTAAGCTCTGCGACTTCTTCGCGGATTAATCCGGCGGATTCGGAAAAATATTTCGTCGCCGTCGAAAGATTGGCGGAGATTTCCGTAAACTGTTTAGAAATTTCCTTGCCTTGCTCGCCGATGGCGTTGACCTTGGAATACAAAGGCTCGATTTTTTCCTCGACCCGCGAAACCGTCGCCGTTACTTTTTTCACCGTAATGGCAATTGCAATCAGCGCAATCGCCATTACGATAAAGCAGACGGCGATAACGATTGAAGCAATCATCATCCAGAATTGTGGCTCGCTCGCGTTCATAGTTTAGCTGTTTTCTTTTTTATCTTTCGGCGCGTCTAATATATTTTTCGGTGTATTTGCCGCTTTGTCGTCAATCGGATAAGTTGGACGACCTTCGGTAATCGACTTTGATTCGTTGCGCCGTTTTTCATCCGTATATGCTTCCTTTCCGGCTTCGAGCGCCGCCGAAAAAGGATTTCCGCTCGACGTAACCGCGCCTTTTGCTTTCTCGGCAATTTCTCCGGCTTTACCTGCAAGCTGTCCGGCTTTCTCCTGCGCCGTCGAATAAAGCTCGCCGGCTTTGCCGCGCGTTACTTCGTAATAATCACCGGCTTTTTCGCCGACAATCGCGGCGGCTTCCTTGCCTTTTTCAACGCCTTTGCGCGTCGCATCGGCAATGTCGCCGCGCAGTTCTTCGCCCGATTTCGGCGCAAAAAGCAGCGCCAAAACCGCGCCGATTCCGCCGCCGACCAGCAGGTAAGTTAATTTTGTCGTCGCGCTCGTTTCTTCTCGTTCGTTTTCGTGTCTCATAATTTTCTCCTTATTTTCTGCAAAATTTGCAGGCAAAACTTTTTGAAATTTCTATGTAAAGAATATAGCAGAAAAATTAAGCGTTCGGCAAAAAATTTATTAAATAGAAAATCAATTTTTCAAGCGCGCTCGAACGGTGCGCGGAATGTTTTGCAAATCCGGCAGAATCTCGACCGCATTCCAAAGCTGCGGCGAAAACATCGCGCGAACTTTTTTAGCTTGACCAAAACCGATTTCCAGCAAAAGAAACGAATTCGGCTTCAAAAATTTCGGCGCGCCCGCGATAATTTTTTCAATAATCGTCAAACCGTCTTCGCCGTCGGTCAGCGCCGTTTGCGGCTCAAAGTCGCGGACTTCGAGCTGTATATTTCCAAACTCTTCGATGGAAATATACGGCGGATTTGAAACTATCAAATCGAATTTTTCTCCCGTTAAATCTGCGAAAACGTCTGAAATTTTCAGTTCCATTCTTTCTGAAACCGCGTGCCGCTCGGCATTTTCCGCGGCGATTTGCAGAGCTTTTTCCGAAACGTCCAAACCGACGGCGCGCGCAGTTTTATTTTCGTGCAAAATGGAAATTGAAATACAGCCCGAACCGACGCCGACTTCACAAAACTGCGGCAAATCTTTTTCGCGCAGAATTTCTATTGCGCTCTCGACAATCAATTCGGTTTCCGGGCGCGGAATCAAAACGTCGGGCGTTACCAGAAAATCGAGTCCGAAAAATTCCTGTCGCTGCGTTATGTATTGAAAAGGCTCGCGCCCAGCGCGTCTGTTTAGAAAATTTTGAAAGCGTTTTTCTTCTTCTTCTGAGAGTTCGTATTCGGAATGTGCGACGAGAAAGGTTTTGTCTTTCTGCAAAGCAAAAGCGAGAATCGACGCGGCTTCACGGCGCGGCGCGGCAACTCCGCTTTCTAGCAGAATTTCAGTTGCACTTTTAAGTTTCTCGGCGACGTTCGGCAAATTTTACAATTCGTTGAAAACAGTTTTTATAATCTTTGCCTTTGATTATAAAGCAATAAAATTATAAGCGCGGCAATGTAAAGCTGAATTTCGAGCCGCCGCCGAGTTCGGATTCGACTGTCACGTCGCCGCCGTGCTGCTCGACGATTTCTTTGACCAAAGATAATCCGAGTCCGGTTGATTCTTCCTCTTTATCTTGCCCGTCGCGCGCCACGCGGTAAAACTTTTCCCAGATTTTTTCCTGCTCGCCTTTTGGAATGCCGTAACCTCTATCTTCGACGACGACGCGCAAAACGTCCGATTCCAGAATTGTCGAAATAATCACGGAAGTTCGTTCCGGGCTATAGCGAATTGCGTTGTCAACCAGATTTGAAAGCGCGCGCACAATCAAGCCTTTGTCGGCGGCAACCGGCGGCAGATGCGTGTTTGCCTGCTCGACAAGACGAATGCGTTTAAGTTTAGCTGCTTCCTTCAAACCGTGAACGACTTCGCTGACGACGTTATCGAGCTTAATCGGCGTTTTTGAAACGTCCTGTTTGTCGGATTGTTCGAGATTTGAAACAGACAGAAAGGTGGTGAGCATTTTTGACAATCTTTGCGATTCGTTGCTGATAATAGTTAAAAATTCTATGGATTCTTCCGACATAGTTTCGTCGGCGAGCAGAATTTCGGCAAATCCGCGAATGCTCGTAATCGGCGTGCGAAGCTCGTGCGACATCAGGGAAGTCATATCGCTGCGAAGTTTTTCGTTTTCCTTGAGTGCCGTTATATCTCGCAAGGTAATTAAAAAACACGCGGGCTTCATCGAGATATTCGATTCGTGAATCGATTCTTCATTTGTCGGAACTTTGACGAGCGAAATCTGCAATTTCAAAGTTTTATTCGTTTCGGGAAAATACAATTCGCATTTATAAGTCTCGCCCGTTTGCAGAACGCGGCGGATGGCTAGGCTCGGTTCGTTAAAAATATAAGTCTTAAAGCGATCGAGCAGGGAAAAAAGGTCTGTCTCGTAAATATCGTGCGCACTGAGCTGAGCAATATGACGCATCTTTCGGTTGAGATACGCCAGAGTTCCGTCGAGATACGCGATAGCGTGAGCTTCCTTCAGATGCGAGCTGGCAAGCGCACCGAACGATTGTTCTTTGATAATGCCGTTGATTAGATTGATGATGTCGAGACGATTTTCCGCTGATTGCGTCGAGAGAAAGCTCCACCAAAATTTATGCGGCAGGCTTTTGCCGCGCAATTGTTTGCGCTGGAAATTGCGCGCGATTTGGTCGCTGAAGGCTTCAAGTATATTTAAATCTTCGGCTTCAAAATTCTGCTGACAACTGACAAACAAAACGCCGACAATCGTGCCGTCGTCAATCAAAGGCAGTGCGATGCGCGCCGATTTACTATCGCTTTCGTCTTTTTGCACGACAGTTTGCCGCCCGGTTAAGGCTTCTTCGCAAAGCTGAATATTGTCGCGCCACGAAGATTGCCGCGAAACGGCGCAGTCGCCCGCTTTGTCGGTTCGCGCGCGCCCAATCGGATTGAGCGCGCCGTTTGAGTCGTAACTAAAAACGATTGCTTCGGACAATGGAAGGACGGTTTCAAGCAGTTTCAAACCGCTTTCGATTCGCAGATCTGCCGATTTTCCTCCCAACAGATGACCGCTTGAAGCCAGCGAGACGAGTTTTTCCGTCAACTCCGAATCAATCGCCCATATTTTTCGCGCGTGAATTGCAAAGATTGTCGAAAGCGTAATCAGGAAAAACGCAGGGAAAAGTATATTAACGTCGAGAAATTTTATCGCCAGCAACCAAATAACGAAGCCTATAAACCAGATTGCGGCAAAATACGGTAGAATACGCCGCACACTGAATTTCAGCGCCACAAAACCGCTCAAGATTCCCGACACAATCAAAACGACTATTTTCCAAGTCGAGACGGCGTTAAAAAAACTTGCCTCGCCCACATAGAAAATACCGGCAAAAGTTAAAGTCATCGAAAGCAGAACGACGATGGCGATTGCAAGAGAAATAAGAGACGTATATAAAACGCCGTCGCGGTTTGAAGCTGTCATATACTCGTTTGAACGGAAATTTTTTAGTTTCTGAATGTCGGAGGACGAAAGTGAAACAGCGTAAGTAAAGAAACATTGTTGCTAAAACAACAATGTTTGACACTAAGATTATGCAATAAACCGCAACTTGTTTGCAACATTTTATTTAATGCCGAAACTTACCTGCCGAATAATTCTCAATGCGCTTGCAAGTTTTGGCGCTGCTTCGTAACCTTAAATTCGTATGCTTTACGATTCGATTTCGCCGCGCGAGTTAGCCGAGAAACTGCAAAGCGGCAAAAATGTAAATTTGGTTGACGTGCGCGAGCCGGTCGAATATGAAATCGCCCGCATCGAAGGCGCGATGCTTCTGCCGCTCAGTCGCTTTAATGAATGGATCGGCGCGCTCGACGCCGGTAAAGAAACGATTGTCCTGTGTCATCACGGCATCAGAAGCGCGCAGGTTTGCGCGTATCTGGCGCAAAACGGCTTTCAAAAAGTTTTTAATCTCGAAGGCGGAATTGACGCTTGGTCTTTGGAAGTTGACAGAGACGTTCCGCGCTATTGACCGCAATTTATGCCGCGCGCGTTTATCGTTTTGCCCTTTTCATTGAAACGCTACATAATAACAGCTTGATTTCGGGCAGTTTAAGACAAATGAATTTTTTTTCCGACATCAGACGATTGTTGTTAATTTTATGGCTCGGCGCGGCGTGCTTTTTTAGCTTTGCGGTTGCTCCGAGCGCGTTCTCAATCTTGCCTTCGCGCGAAATTGCCGGCGCGATGGTTTCGCAAACTCTGGCAATCGTTAATTACAGCGGATTGATTATTGGTTTGATTTTGCTGGCGAGCGCGTTTGTCGGGCAGATAAACGTCAATCGTTTTCGGCTCTGGACGGAAAGAGTTGTTCTGCTTGTTTTAACGCTTGCCTGCGCCGCCGGACAATTTGTTATCGCGCTGTGGCTGTCTGTAATCAAATCGCAAATCGGTCGCCCGATTGACGAAGTTGCCCTTGACGACCCTTTGCGGATTCAGTTTAATAATTTTCATCAATACTCGGTTTGGGCGTTGGCTGCCGCAATGATTGCCGCTTTAATTGCATATTTTTTAATGGCGCACGGTCGGGAAAAAATTTTAACGACGGGAAAAACAAATGTTGAATACAATTAGAGAAAATATCGAACGAAGATTCGGAATTTCAAGCGCGAAAACCGAAACTGCAAATTTAGCGGCAATCGAAAGGGCGACTGAGTTTTCCGGTCGCTATAAAAACTGGCGCGCCAATGAAAATTTAAATGATTATCCATTTGTCGAAAACGTCCACGCGCCGTTCGCACC
>JALYZF010000269.1 GCA_030948995.1 Acidobacteriota bacterium | reverse complement strand
AAACAAACGATTTCGGCTGTCGGAAAAGTAGTCATTCCCGGACTTATAAACGCGCACACGCACGTTCCGATGTCGCTTTTTCGCGGCATTGCCGACGACCTCGATTTGCAGGAATGGCTGACGAAATATATTTTTCCGGCGGAAGCGAAAAATGTAAACGAGGCATTTGTGCGCGCCGGAACGCGGCTCGGACTGGCGGAAATGATTCGCGGCGGAACGACAACCTATTGCGATATGTATTATTTTGAAGACGCGATTGCCGACGAGACTGCAAAAGCCGGAATGCGCGGCGTTTTAGGCGAAACGGTAATTGATTTTCCCGTCGCCGACAACAAAACGAATGCCGAAGCAATGGCTTACGCCGAAAGATTTATTAATAAATGGAAAAATAATTCTTTGATTGTTCCGGCGATTGCGCCGCACGCGCCTTACACGGTTTCAACCGAACATCTTCTTGCGATAAAACAGCTTTCGGACAAGTTAAATGCGCCCGTCGTTATTCACGTCGCCGAAACGCAAACGGAAGTTTCAGATATTACCAAACGCTACGGCGCTCGCCCGGTTGAATATCTCGCCAAAATCGGTTTTTTAAGTAACCGCACGATTGCCGCGCACGTCGTTTGGGCAACGGACGCTGAAATGGATTTGCTTAAAAGATTCGGCGTCGGTATCGCGCATAATCCGCAGTCGAATATGAAATTGGCATCGGGCGTTGCACCCGTTCCGCAAATGCTCGCAAAAGATTTGGCGGTTGGTTTGGGAACTGACGGCGCGGCGTCGAATAACGACCTCGATATGTGGGAAGAAATGGACACGGCGGCGAAACTGCACAAGGTTTTTTCCGGCGACCCGAAAGTTGTCAATGCCGAGCAAGCCTTTGAAATGGCGACGATTCGCGGGGCGCGCGCGCTTCATCTGGAAAATCTTATCGGCTCGTTATAAGCGGGAAAACGCGCCGATATTGCGATTGTCGGCTTAAGCGCGCTGCATCAAACGCCTTTTTACAACGTCTATTCGGCTTTGATTTATTCGACGAAAGCCTCGGACGTTCAAACGGTTATTATTAACGGTCGAACGGTGATGCGCGATAAACGCTTGCTCACGCTCAATGAAAATGTTATAAGAAAAGACGCAGACGCATATCGCCAAAAAATCATCAAAAGTTTATCCGGTCAGTAAAACAGAGTTTTGGAAAACTTGCTTTATTGATTGTTTGAAAAATAATAAAAGACAAATTATTTGTTCAGGTTGCAAGACAGGCTCAACTTTGCAAAAGTTTCGCATTCTCGCGCCTTTGCGGAAAATGTAAGTCCAAAGCAATAAGGAGAAAGACTGAAATGCCGCTAAATATCCGAAGTATTTACACTTCTGTTTTACTAATTTTTACGTTTAGTTTTTTTGTTGCGGCACAAACCGTCGCACCGCCTTCGTCCGCCGATATTATGCGCGAGCGAGTAGCAAAGGCAAAAGCGTATATTGTCGTTAAAAATTACACCGCCGCCATTTACGAACTCGAAAATATCCGGCGCGAATCGTCGGATGCGACCGTTCACGGCGTTATCAACGTTTTGTTAATGAATAGCTATCTCGAACAGGGCGATTATAAACGCGCTCAAGACTTTCTAAAAGAACTCGCTAACCCGCAGAAAACAAACAAACAAATCGCCGCCGCGAGCTATTTTGCCGTTGCCGGACAAGTCGTAAAGGGCGCGCGAATGCAGCTTGAACGCTATAAATCGCTCGGCTTGAGTGTATCCGACCGCAATTTGCCCGTCGAGGCGGCAACCGACGTTCAGAAAATGCGCGAAACTTTGGAGATGATTGTCGAGCAGTCAAAAGTTTTAGGCGCGGATAAAAAACAAAGCTCCGACGCGATGGCGCTACTCGAAGAAGCGACGAGTGCGCGAAGCAATCTGGCAAAAGACGATTACGATGCCAAACGCTGGAAAGACGAGATAGCCGACGCCCGCGAGCAACTTGCCAATTCCCGAAGCGTTATCGTCAATGCGACGGGCGAACCGACAACCGAAGCGCCGAAAACTGTCAGCGTAGCAACAACAAATCTTTCTGCTTCAACCAATCAAAATACCACAATTGAGCTGCCGCAAAAGCAAAGCGTTCCTATTTTTCAGCCCGTTCCGAATGCTGCAAACGACAGTTTGAATCAAACACCTGTCCGAGACAATGTTTCTAAACCGTCCGAGACGGCGACGGTAAAAACCGAAAGCAAGCCGATTGACGCGCCGAAAACAACTTCGGAAACGGCGGAAAACACAACTGCTCCGAGCAGAAATCGCCGCGTTGAAAATGCAAACGCCGAAACATCGGCAAATCAAAAAAGCAATAACAGCGAATCTTCCAATGCGAATACAAACAACGCCGCTGCGCCGAAAAATAACGCGCCGTTGGCGGTTGGTTCTTTAGTTGATTACGCCACTCAAAAAACAAATCCCGTTTATCCGCCGACCGCAAAAACAATGCGCGCGAGCGGCGTCGTTCGGGTTGAATTAGTAATTGACGAAAACGGGCAGGTTGCCGAAGTTCAGAAAACAAGCGGTCCCGTGCTGCTGCAAAGAGCGGCGACCGATGCGGTGAAAAAATGGAAATTCAAGCCGTTCGTCCGCGACGGCGAGCCGGTTAAAGCGACCGGATTCGTTAATTTTAATTTCAGTTTGTAAATTTAGAGAAAGGGAATTTACGCAAAAAGGCTGACATTTTGTTTATAAACAAAATGTCAGCCTTTTTAATATTTAATACTCGGCTGCGGGCGGATTGACCGGCGGTTTATCTTTGTCTCCGCGCTTTCCATTGGCGGCGACCGTTCCCGTTCCGCGAAAAAGCGGCGTGAAAATCCATTTGCTGTGATTTTCGATGCCGTAATAGGCGAGAACGGATTTGCTCCGGCTCTGGCTGGCGACGCCGATAAAAGGCGTGTTATCTGTTACCGCGTCAATTTCCGCATCGTCGGCTTCTTCGGTGTCGCTTTCGCTTTTGGTATTGATAATATTGACGAGCGGCAGGGAAAAACGATCGAAAACCGGACTCGGATTCGACGGCAAAAGCCCGTTGTTATAAATCTGCACGCGCTTGCCGAAACTGACAAAAGCCTGACTGTCGGGTTTTATCAAGCGCCATTTGCCGTCTTCGGAAAGCGGGTCAATCGCCGCCGAAGGTCTTAAGATTTGACGTTTTCTCGTGCCTTGCGGCAGACCTTCAAGCAGGTCGTCCATCGAGCGCGGAAGTTTTGCGCCGCCGCTAAAGACGACGTATTGGCGGATTGCGTCGGCGACTTCCTCGCCGCGACGGATTGATTCAAGTTCCTTTTCGCGCTGGACGCCTTGCTGAACGGTCGGCGCAACTGCGAGAAGCGCGATGGCAAACAGCACCATTACAGCCATCACCGCGAGCAGAGACATACCGCTTTGCGATTTTAGATTTTGGATTTTGGATTTTGGATTGGACGTAGAAAGTCCGCAGTCCGCAGTCCGCAGTCCGCAGTCTTTTTTCAGACCGACCGCTGACCGCTGACCACTGACCACTTTTTTAATTGTTTCCATCATCGTCATCGTCGTTCGGTGTCGCCGACGGTTTTTGCTGCGGCTGCGGCGGAACGTAGCGCGGAATGTTGCTCGGAATACCGGGAATGTCTCCCTGCGGCGGAGGCGGATAGTTGTATGTCGGAACGTTTGGATTATACGGATTATACGCGCCATTGTTTGGAGCGCCGTTATTCGGCGTGCCTTGTCCGGGCGGGGGGCGAAGAAGGGCGATTTTGTGCCGGAAACTGAGCGTAACGTCTTCGAAAATGACTTCGCTCGGCGAGATGCTCACTACGCGGAAACGCCCGCCGACGACATCGTTGAGCCGGGCGGCGAACGGCACGTTTTTGCCTTGTTCCTGAAAATATGCCGTATCGTTATTGGCGCGCTTGCGTGCAATCATTCCGATATACTGCAACTGCGGGCGCGGCGGCGCTTGAATATTGAGAATAAACGGATTTGAATAAAGTTTTCCGTCCGGCGTATTAACCATAACGGTTGCCGAGCCTTGTCCGCTGATAAAATTCGACGGGACATCGGCAATGAGTTTCTGCGGGCTGACAAAAGTTGTCGGCAGTTGATTGTTGCTGAATACAATCACCGAATCGGGCGTGAATTTATCGCCGTTGACTTCGAGGCGAAAAGTTTTTGAACCGGCATAAACGCTTTGCGGCGACACGAAAGCGACAAGAATCGGCGGTGTCGGCGTTGGAA
>JALYZF010000252.1 GCA_030948995.1 Acidobacteriota bacterium | reverse complement strand
CCTTTACCGTCCGGGTGAACGCGGTTTGAAAGAAAGACGACGAAAGTTTGCGAAACACGGTCAATCCAAATTGAAGTTCCCGTAAAACCCGTGTGTCCGAACGAACCGAGCGGAAAAAGCTCGCCGCGATTTGACGAAAAAGCCGTGTTTATATCCCAGCCAAGCCCGCGCGTCGATCCGTCTTCGGAAACAACAATCGGTGCCGTCATTCGCGCAACGGTTTGCGCCGACAAAATCCTTTTCCCGTCAAGAATTCCGCCGTTCAGAAGCATCTGACAAAAACGCGCCAAATCGTCGCCGGTCGAAAAAAGTCCGGCGTGTCCGGCAATGCCGCCCATTCTGTAAGCCGTCGGGTCGTGGACTTTTCCGCGCAAAATTTGGTCGCCGTCATTTCCGTCGAATGTTCCACCAAGATAACTTTGCTGACCTTTGATATTTTCCGTCGGCGCAATTCGAGTTGATTGTTCTTTTGAAATGCAAAACGGCTCATTTATCGGTTTACAAGAAAAGTCTTGAATTTGTGAAATAGTTTTATCATCCAAAAAAGCATTAACAAATTTTGTATCATCCATTTTTAGAGGTTTGAAAAAATCGAAGTAAGCAAACCCTTCAAATGTCTGTTGTCGAACTCTACGAACTATTTCGCCAAGCGTAATAAAATTTATATCCGAATATACAAACCGCGTTCCCGCCGGTTGACGCAGTTTCTCTTTATAAAGCGCCGCAAGCATTCCGTCGCGTCCCGTCCATTTTTCGCGCAAATCGAAATCCGGCGCAAAGCCCGAAGTGTGCGTTAGAAGCTGCTGAATCGTAACTTTTTTTACATTTTCGTCTTGAATTTCTGGAATGAATTTCCCAATCGTATCGCTCAAGCGAATCTGCCCGCGCTCAACGAGAATCATCACGCTCGTCGTCGTCGCCACGACTTTCGTCAAACTCGCAATGTCGAAAATCGTGTCAACCGTCATTTTCTCAACCTGCGGAATTAAAGCGCGATTGCCGTAAGCACTGCGGAAAACTATTTTTCCTTTGTGTCCGACGAGAACAACCGCGCCCGGAAGTTTTTTATCGTTAATATCTTTTTCCACCAGCGCGTCAATTAGATTTAATTTTTCCGCCAACATTCCGACCGTTTGCGGCGCGGCGAGCGGCAAACCTTGACCGGAAATTGTAACCACAGATGAACACAGATAAACACAGATTGAAAACAAACCAATAATCAACTTTAATCTGACATTTATATTCAACTTAACATTCATAAAACTATCTTCTGTCGGCAATCAAATTTTTCTTATCCGTGTTCATCCGTGTAAATCTGTGGTTACAATTTCTTCGCTTTAAATTATTTTTCCTCCGCCGCTTTGCGCTTGGGTGCGGTGTATTCGCGTTCCCTTTCCTTAAAATTTTCTTTGCATAAATCAATAAACTCTTTTCCAATCGGCGAAAAATAACCGCCGCGCAAACGCGCCAAACCTAAATCCCATTTGATTTCCGCGCCTTCAATCCACCACGAGACCAGTTTGCCGTCGGCGATTTCTTTAGCGACGGTTTTCGCGCCCGCAATTCCGACGCCCATATTGTTTTCGACCATCTGATTGATAGCTTCTTGGCGCGAGAGTTCCATCATCACGGTTGGTCGGACGTTTGCCGCGGCGAAAAAATCGTCAATCAAGCGGCGCGTGTTGCCGCCTTTCTCGCCCAAGATTAATTGTTCTCCGGCTAATGTCGCCGCGCTGATAAATTTTTGCTTGGCAAGCGTGTGTTTCGGATGCGCGATGGCGACGATTTCATCGCTAAAAAGAAGTTCGGTCAAAATATTAGCCGTTTCGACCGGCAAGGAAACGAATGCAATATCAATTTCGCCGTGTAGAATTTTCTCGACCAGAACTTGACTTGTGCCGGAACTAACATTGATTTCAGCTTTCGGAAATTTTTGTTTTAAGCGTTCAAGAATTGACGGCAACTGTTGGGTGGCAAACATCGCCGACGCCGAACCGATTCGCAGGCGACCGTGTTCCGCGCCCGCGACTTCGGCAATCTCGGCAAGCGCGGCATCGTGTTCGCGTAAGATTTTTCTCGCGCGTTCGAGCAAGTATTCGCCCGCTTCAGTCACTATAACGCGGCGCGGCGTGCGTATAAAAAGCGGTAATCCGACTTCATCTTCGAGCTGCCGAATCTGCATCGAAACCGCCGCCTGCGTTATATTCACACGCTTTGCGCCAGCCGTAAAAGTTTTCGCTTCGGCAATTGCCAGAAACGCTTT
>JALYZF010000197.1 GCA_030948995.1 Acidobacteriota bacterium | reverse complement strand
ATCTCGTAATGATATGGATGGTTAGTTAAAAGCTGGGCAAAATCAACTAGTATTGCCATAAAATCTACTCCTGACTTTTATTTAAGATTTTGATACGAGGATTTTATACTGGAATTCCGAATATGCAAACACCGGGCAAGTACGGTCGTGTTCGATAATAGGCAGTTCTTGATAAAAACAAGAAAATTGAATTGTTTAGGTGTGAAATAGAGTAGAAATGAAAAAAGAGACATTGTATAAAATGTCTCTAAACTATTGAAAAAGTTGTATGCCCGCTAGAAGATTTGAACTTCTGACCTATCGCGTGTGAAGCGAGCGCTCTACCACTGAGCTAAGCGGGCGCGGGATGATTTTTCACAAACGCCGCGTTTTGCCGAAGATTAAATTGACGGGTCGGTCGCCGTCGCCGGACGGTCTTCCTCGGTCGAACGGGTCGTGCCGAGCGTCGAGTCAAAATAAAAATGGCGCGTTCCCGAACCCGTCTGCGGGTCGGCGTTAATCGAATAAGTAGAAGGTTTCGAGCCGGAAGATTCCTGCGTCGTCATTTTGAAAATATAGCCGTTGATAACCGGAGATTCTCCGGCAAATCTTTCATCCAACTGAACGGATTTTATTAGTTCGTCAAAATTCGGCGCGAATTTCCCTTGATGTTTTCCGGCGTAGCCGACCTGCAATGTTTTAACATTCTGAATCGCTGAAATTGCGGAAACTTCATTGCCGTTTCTGACCATCGCTTGGTAAGCGGGAATGCCAATAGCGATAAGAAGCGCGATAATCGCAATCACAATCATTAGCTCAATCAAGTTAAAACCTTTTTGATTCTTAAAATTTCGACGTAAGTTTTTCATAAAAGTTAAAAATATCTCCTTCGCCTTTGTTTCACGAAAATATAAAAGAGAAGTTTCAAAATTTTATTCGTTTATAACCCGAATTTGCAAACGCGCAGAAAACTTTCGGGAACTTTTCACCTGTTCAGGCATCTTAGAAATTAAGAGATTTATAATTTTTATCGTGCAGATTGACCGTTAAATTTTGTAGAATAGAAAAAGCCTCCGCGCTTGCAAATAAAAAGATGAGAGATTGGATAATCAACGAAACAGAAACGGCGGTCAAACATTCGATGCCGGATTTCAGCGCAAATGAAAAAATCAGCCGGCTTCAAGCGGCGATTGAAACTGTTATCAAAGGCAAATCCGAAACCGTGAAGCTCGCGCTTGTCGCTCTGCTGGCAAAAGGTCATCTGCTAATCGAAGACGTTCCGGGAATCGGTAAAACGACGCTCGCCAACGCTCTTGCGCGCGCGCTGGATTTATCGTTTCAGCGTATCCAATTTACTTCAGACCTTTTGCCGTCGGACGTTATCGGGCTATCCATATTTAATCAGCAAACAAGCGATTTTGAATGGAAGCCGGGTCCGATTTTCGCCAATATCGTTTTAGCCGACGAGATAAATCGCGCCACGCCGAAAACACAATCGGCGCTGCTCGAAGCAATGAGCGAAGAGCAAATTACGATTGAAGGCGTCTCGCGCCCGCTGCCGCTGCCCTTTATGGTCGTCGCCACGCAAAATCCGGCGGAGCATCACGGCACGTATCCGCTGCCCGAATCGCAATTAGACCGCTTTATGCTGCGCCTGCACGTCGGTTACCCGAATAAAGCTGACGAGCGCGACATTTTGCGCGACCGCGAGCGCGAAAATCCTTTGTCTTTCGTGCAGGCGGTAATGAGCGAAGCTGATATTTTGGAATTACAGCAGTCATCGACGAAGGTTCGCGTTGATGAATCTCTGGTTGATTATCTTTTGAATATTGTGGCGCAAACTAGAGAAAACGACGCGCTCGAACTCGGCATCAGCCCGCGCGGAACACTCTCTCTTTTTCGTTCGGCTCAAGCCTTCGCATTAATTGAAGGACGCGATTACTGCATTGCCGACGACATCAAACGCCTCGTTTTGCCGGTTTTCGCGCATCGCCTTATCGTCAATACGCGCAACACAAATCCGAAACGCCGCAGCTTTGAAGCCGAACAGATTTTGCAGGATATTTTGCAGAAAACGAACGTCCCGATTTAGTGAATCGAAAATCGAAAACAGTTTTTTGTTAATCGCTAATTGAAATATTGAGCGATTATTAAATTTCGATTCACGATTTACGATTCGCGCTTGAAATGAACTTAAAAACGCTCCGCCAACTTTTCCGTCTGCGCGATTTGCGTAACGCGCTGCTCGGCATTTTCACAGTCGGCGGCGGTTTGGGTTTAGCGGCTTTTACGCTTTGGGCAAGTCATACGGGAGACGTGCGAAGCGCGGGAATCGCCGCTGGAATTTCGATTGTATTTGTTCTGCTGATACTAGTCTTTGTTGTTCCGCCGCTAGCGCGTTCAGCCAGCAACGAAGCCTCGCAGATAAATTTGCCGTTTGAGTTTACAATCGGCGGCGCGCTTGTT
>JALYZF010000196.1 GCA_030948995.1 Acidobacteriota bacterium | reverse complement strand
CGGTAAAATTATCGCCAATTGGCGAGCAGCCCGGAATGTTGATGACCGGCAAACCGGCTGTGCCGCGATAATCTTTACCCAAAAAATCCATCAGGCTCATCGAGTTGGTCGGATTACCGGCAGCAGCAGGAATTCCGCCCCACGTCGCGCAAGTTCCGATGGCGATGACGGCAGCCGCGCCGGGCGCAAGTCGTTTCATCCATTCGGTCGTCGGAATCGGGCGATGCCGGTCGCCGCCAAGATGCTCCGAACCGAGCGCAACCCAGTATCCGCCCGTTGCTGCCGCGATTGATTCGTCAGGGATAGAGCCTTCAAAAACAACGACATACGGCGCGTCGAGTTCGCCCCGTTCGGCTTTGTAAAAATTTTCGACAAATTTCTCGCCCGCTTCGACGGATAAAACCGGATGATGAAGAATAACCTGCGGCAAGCCGGTAACCGTGCCGTTCAGCAGATTTTCGAGCGGCGGATTGGTCGCGCCCGCTACCGCAACCGTGCAACCATCGCAGCTCATCCCAGCGAGCCAAAAAACGTGAACCGTCTTCAAAGGTCCGAAGGAAAGCTCCGCCGGTTTCTCTTCCGGTCTTGATAAATCGGCGACGCTTTTGTCGGTCGGATGTCCTTTCTGCATAATGGGTTCGTCAAACATAAAATTCTCCTTTCAGTCTAGCAATTTGGTTTGGTTAAAATTTTCGACGCCGAGGAATTATTCAGCGGCACACGCTCACGCAAAATTTCGGCGAGTTTTTCGACTTCCTTAACGACTAGCGATTCGGAATTAAAATCATATAAAGATTTGCCTTCCAAATCTGCTTGCGTAACATCTGAGTCGAACGGAATTTTGGCAATAATTTCCAAATCATTATTTTTGCAAAAGTCCGTTACCGCTTTGTCGTCTTCCGCGCTGCGGTATTTATTGACGACGGCATAAATATGATTGATGCCGAGAGAGCGAGCGAGCGGCAGAGTGCGCCGCGCGGTTTCGAGCGAACGATAATAAGGTTCGGTTACAATCAGCATCACGTCAACGTGCCGAACGGTTCCGCGGCTTAGATGCTCTAAAGAGGCTTCCATATCCATTACGGTTATTTTGTCGGCTTCAGAAACGATTTCTCCCATCAGGCTGCGAACCGCAGCGTGCGCGGAACAGAGTCAGCCGGCGCCGGCAGTTTCGACTTTTGTGCCGACTATCAGGCGAATTCCGTCCGGAGCGGGAATGCCGTGCAAAGCGGCGATGTTTTCAACCGTATCTTTTAAGACAAGCCGCATTTTGCCGTCCGCGTCTTCGCGCCTTTCGGTAATGCCGCCGCGCGGAATCGAATGAGTTTCTTCAAGCGTTTGAGCGTCGAGTCCCAAAGCCATTCCAAGATTGGGATTCGGATCGCCGTCAATCGCCAAAACGGGAAAACCTTTCCTTGCAAAAACGCGCGCAAGTGTCGCCGAAATCGTCGTTTTGCCCGAACCGCCTTTGCCGCTGATGCCAATTTTCATAATTTATTTTACGCCCAAAATTCCCGCCAAATTTCCCAGATGTTTATCCGCACTGGTTAATTCCGTGCCGACCACGCTGAAGCCGCTGACAACTGGCGCGAGCGAGCCGTTAATGCCGTCAATGCAATTCGGCAAGGGCGAAGTTTCGGTTTCAATCGCCCGCACGCCGTAAGCGACTTTATCGAGGCTCGAAGCGATGCCTTCGAGTGCCAGCGCGATGTAAAATAATCCGATGCCGAGCGCGATTAATAAAACGGCGGCTGCGGCAATACTTAATATCGTTAAAAGCAAAACCGTGTTCATTATTTTTTACCTCCGCCGACAAATGCTGAAACCGCCGCCAGTTTTTTCCTTATCGCGTCGGCGACATTCACAATCGGCGTCGCGCCCGCAATCAGTGCGGCAGCAACTTCATTAGTCGCCGTCAGATTTTTCAACGCCGAAGTGTTTTCGACAATCCCGACCGCCGCGGGCAGAGTTCTGTCCGCCAAACCGTCAATTTTGCGGGCGGCTTTAATAACGCGAATCAACAGGTGAACATCAATCACCGTGACAATTAACGCGACGACGATGCCAATCCACCAAACGATTTTAATTGTGTTTGCCATCTCGGGCGTCAGTTCGATTAAAAACATACAATCACCTCGCAAAAATTTTTATTTAGCAACCGTTAGCGCGTCGAGCGTTTCCTGCAAATGCTCATTCGCTGACACAAAACTTGACTCTGCCACCATCAAACCGCCAGCCAGACCGCTTAAGGAACCGTTTAATTTTTCAATCCCGCCGTTAAGCGGCGCGGTGTTTTGTTCGACGACTTTTAATCCTTCGCTGATTGCGCCGAGTTTTTTCGCCACGCTTCCAAGCGTCTTCACAATCGTAATTAACCCGACAGCCAGCGTCAGCACCAGAATCACGAAATAAGCAACCGTTACCCACGTCAGCAGTTCCATTTTTTTATGCTCCTTTGGTCAATGCCTGTCCTAAATCGTCTAATTTGTGGTTGATATCTCCGGCGACTCCGGCGATTGATTGAGCGGTTTTTAAGATGTCTCCGGCGACGACATTTGTGTCTTTGAGCATCCAGATCGAAACCGTGTTTCCGGCAATCAACTTTCCGGCTTGCCAAATATCTTTGGCGTGGTCGTCAATTTTGCGGGCGGTCAAAACAATTGCAATAAGCAGCGCGGCGACAATCAAAACTACTACTGTCGCGGCAATCAGCGAATAAGTCCAAATCGTAATCGAATCCATCGTTTTCCTCCAAACTTTTATCGAAAAGAACAAAGACGCGCGCCCCTGCAGCAGCTTCGCGGCAAGGTGATTAATAGGACAGCCGAAACTTAGAAAAATCGGCGGCAAAGGGATTACTTTAATAATAACAGCAACTTAAATGATCGGGCAATAATTATTATAATTGGTGTAAAAACCTGTTTATAAACTTGTTTTGCCAATCCCTCAGTGCGCCGATTCCGCGCTTTGCTTTGCGTATTTGGAAAGCGCAAATAAACTTCGTCTCAATTGGTCGCCTTCGCTCGTCAGCGCATATTCGACACGCGGCGGCGTTTCCGAATAAGTCCGGCGACCGATCAGTCCGGCGCGTTCGAGTTCCGCCAAGCGAATCGAGAGCGTCGAAGAACTCATATCATCCATCACGCTTTTCAAATCGTTAAAGCGAATGCTCTGCTGCTCGCCGATCACCGTCAACAGCCGCAGCGCGTATTTCCGCCCGATAATCTGCACTAAACCCGTCGCCGGACACATACATTCGTTCTGCTGGCTCGATTTCTGGTCGGCGCATCCGCAACTGTTCTCTTTCGGCAAACTTAAGATCGGCAGATTCATCTGTATTTAAAGCCCGGGAAAGCGAAATATTTATCCGTCAACACTCAATAAATTTATTGTCATTAAACAATCTGACTTTATCACTTTTCCCGACTTTAAAGCCACGAAAATTTCGCGCTCCAATTAAATATTTTTACATTTTTTATGCCGAATAATAAATGATATTTGACAAACCTCTTCTAAAGCGTTATCAAAACTAAACACTTCGATTTATCGAACTTTGTTCTGAAAATAAAGTTTTTTCGGAAAGGCTTGGAAAAGGTTCTCGTCTATTTTTATATAAAAATATAAAAAACTTCAAAAATTTAACGAAAAAAATTCTAATGAAAAAGAAATTATCGGTTCTCCTATTATCACTTGCGGCGACGGCGTTTTTTTGTCTCTCAACAACACCGCTTTACGCTCAAACTGCAACGGCAACGTTGCTCGGGCGCACGGTTGACGAAGCGGACGCCGGGTTGCCGGGCGTGAAAATCACATTGACGCAAACGATCACCGGGCAAACGCGCACGGTCACGAGCGACGAGTCGGGCAATTTCGTTTTTCTGCTTTTGCCGGCGGGTAAATATGAACTGTCGGCGGAACTCGCCGGGTTTCAAAAACTATTGCGGCGTGATTTTGATCTTCAGGTTGACCAGCGCGCCAGCCTCGATCTTGCGCTGAAAGCCGGTCAAATCTCCGAGACAGTCGAAGTCGAAGCGGATGTTTCGCCTCTTCAGACGGAATCCGCCTCGCTCGGGACGGTGATTTCACAGGAAAAAATCGTTCGCCTGCCCTTAAACGGACGAGAATTCCAGCAGCTCGCGCTTCTCGTTCCGGGCGCGTTTCCGGCGGCGCAAGGCTCGTCGCTTTCGTTTCGCGGAGGCTTTAACGTCAACGGCGCGCGCGAATCGTCAAATCAATTTCTGCTTGACGGCGCGAACGACAATAACTCTTCGGCGAACCAATACACCTTTCGACCGTCAATTGATATGATTCAGGAATTCAAGGTGCAAACAAGCAGTTATTCCGCCGAATTCGGCAGAGGCGCGGGCGCGCAGGTCAACATCATCACTAAATCGGGAACCAATCAATACCACGGCAACGCCTTTGAATTTCTGCGTAATTCGGCGTTCGACGCGAAAAACTTTTTCGATTTGCCGACCACTTCCCCGTCATTCAAACGTAACCAATTCGGCGCAACTTTCGGCGGTCCGCTGCCGTTGCCGCATTTCGGCGAAGGCGGACGGGTTTTCGATTCTGGGCGCGACCGCACATTTTTCTTTTTAAGTTACGAAGGTTTGCGCCTGCGGCAGGGCGTCACGCGCTCGGCTTCAGTGCCGACGGCGCAGTTTACCGGCGGCGATTTTTCGTCCTTGCTTCTGCTCCCGACGCCGATTAGGATTTTAGACCCTGTAACTCGCCAGCCGTTTGCGGGAAATATCATTCCCATAAACAGAATCAGCTCAATCGGACAAGCTGTAGCCCGCGCATTTCCCGCGCCGAATAACGCGTCCGATCCGGTGAGAAATCTGGTTTCGACGCTTTCGCGTCCGCAGGACGCCGACCAGTTTTCCGTTCGCGTTGACCACCGCTTTTCGGAAAAATCCAATATTTTCTTTCGTTACAGCGTCAACCAGGATCAGCAAATTGACGTGTTCGACACGCTCGTCGGAACCTTAAACACCAATTTGCCGGGTTTTGGGCGCAACGACAATCAGCGCACCGACAGCCTTTCGTTTAGCTACACGCAAATTATCAATTCACGCTCGGTTAACGAATTTCGTTTCGGTTATAACTTTTTGCGGCAGATTCGCGCGCCCGAAAATAAAGTTGATGAGGTCAGCGCGCTCGGTTTGACGGGACTTTCGAGCGAC
This sequence comes from Acidobacteriota bacterium, assembly GCA_030948995.1. Taxonomy (GTDB): domain Bacteria; phylum Acidobacteriota; class Blastocatellia; order Pyrinomonadales; family Pyrinomonadaceae. The sequence goes on along the minus strand of JALYZF010000196.1, from coordinate 15,771 downwards.
CCGCGCACCTTCGGCTTTCCGGCATTTCGCGTTACCGGTTTTGACCCGCTCGGCGATAACGTGCAGCTGCCGCAGGAACGCAGTGATTCGACTTACCAGTTTATTGACAACATCACTTTTCAGCTCGGCGCGCACACCGTCAAAGCCGGCTTTGATTTGCGCCCGTTTCGCTCCGTTAATTTTAATCCGGGTTCATCGCGCGGCGATTTTCGTTTTACGGGACTTTATACAAATTTCGGGCTGGCTGATCTGCTGCTCGGGCTGGTCGCGCAGGATACGGTTGGGGTCGGAAGCGCAGAGCGCGTCAGGCTGCAAAAATCCTACGGCTTTTATGTTCAGGACGACTGGAAGGCGAGTCGCCGCCTGACGTTTAATCTCGGTTTGCGCTACGAATTAAATCCGGCGCTCACCGAGCCGAACAATCTGCTCTCGAATTTTGACGTAGCAACTAGAAGCATTATCATAGCCGGTCAAAACGGCTTGGGCAGTCAGGTTTATAACACCGATAAAAACAATTTCGCGCCGCGGTTTGGTTTCGCGTGGCAGCCGTTCGACGAGAAAACCGTCGTTCGCGGCGGCTACGGAATTTATTACGATTTGCCGATTGTCGGCAACGAACTCGGCGCAATTTATGCCAATCCTCCTTTCCGCAGCACCAGCACTTTTAACGGCACTCTCGCCGGTCCGATTAATTTGTCCAATCCGTTTCCGGCGCAATTGCTCGGAGCTAGCACGCTCTCGCCGACCGGCGTGCAGCGCGATTTGCAGACGAGTTATTTGCAGAATTTCAGTCTCGGCGTGCAGCGCGAAATATTCAAAGATACGGTCGTCGAAGTCTCTTATGTCGGGAGCAAAGGCACACATCTGCTGCGCAACCGAAATATCAATCAAGCCGTTTTAGGAGCGGGTTCGATAGCTTCGCGCCGACCGTTCGCCGGTTTCGGCAATATCGCCTTCCGCGAATCTTCCGCCAATTCGATTTATCATTCGCTGCAGGCGCGGGCTGAAAAACGATTTTCCAAAGGTTTTACGTTTCTCGCGTCCTACACATTTTCAAAATCTATTGACGATTCTTCGGGCGTTCCTTTGAGCGCTGCGTCAACCAACAGCCCGCAAAACAGTTTTGATTTGCGAAGCGAGCGCGGGCTTTCAGAATTCGACGTGCGCCATCGTTTCGTCGCAAGTTTTATATACGAGCTGCCGTTCGGCAAAGGAAAATCTTTTCTGCACAGCGGCATCGCCAGCCAGATATTCGGCAATTTTGAAATCGCCGGAATCTTCACCGCCCAAACCGGGCGACCGTTTACGCCGCGCGTCAGTAGCGACCGCAGCAACACCGGGCAACTCCAAGACCGCCCGAATCTGGTCGGCGACCCGCACTTGAGCAATCCTGACCCGCAATTATGGTTTAACACCGCCGCTTTTGCGATTCCGGCGGCGGGAACATTCGGCAACGCCGGGCGCAACATCTTAACCGGACCCGGTTACAGCAACACCGACCTCGCTCTTGTCAAACGAGTTAAATTCGGCGAAGTTCGCAATCTGGAATTACGCGGCGAAGTCTTCAACCTCTTCAACCGCCCGAACTTCGATTTGCCAAACGCCGTCGCTGATTCGGCGCAGTTCGGGCGCATCTTCTCGGCAGGTCCGGCGCGGCAAATCCAGCTCGGCATAAAATTCGCATTTTAAGCCCGGGCGGAATTGAGTAATTTAGGATTCAATATTTTTATAATGAAGATGTCCTAACAATATAATGGCAAAAAAAGCCGCGCTTTTTGCCAGAAAGCGCGGCTTTTTTCATTGTTTTGTCAATTAACGGGATTTTAGCAAATGCGCGGTAGTTGTTCGCCGAGTTGCAAGTCAACAACACGCGTGCCGCCGATGCCGGTTCGAGCGACGACCATTCCGGCGTGTTCGGCGACGACTTCACCGATGATTCCCGCTCGTTCGCCAAGCTCATTCGAGCGCATCTTTGCAAGCATTTGATCAGCGTATTGGCGGGGCAGAATTGCCACGAGCTTGCCTTCGTTGGCGACGTAAAGCGGATCTAATCCTAGCATTTCGCAAGCTGACCGGACAATTCGCGGCACGGGCAGACTGGTTTCCTGAAGTCGAATTCCGACGTTTGAAGATTTGGCGATTTCGTTTAGAACAGAAGCCACGCCGCCGCGCGTCGCGTCTCTAAGGACGTGAATTTCTTTTGTCACGGAAAGCATTTCCGCGACCAACTGATGAAGTGGCGCGCAATCCGAAAAAATCGGCGCGTCAAACTCCAAGCCTTCGCGCACAGACATAATCGCAATGCCGTGCAGTCCGATTTCGCCCGAAACAATGACGACATCGCCTTCTCGTGCCAGATTCGGCGCGATATTCACGCCGTCGGGAATGATGCCGATGCCGCTCGTGTTGATAAAAACGCCGTCGCCTTTGCCTCGCTCGACGACTTTCGTATCGCCCGTGACAACGCGCACGTTCGCAAGTTTCGCAGCGCGACTCATCGAATTGACGACTCTGCCGAGATTTTCCATCTCGAACCCTTCTTCGATGATAAACCCCGCACTCAAAAAAAGCGGTTTCGCTCCCGCCATCGCCACGTCGTTGACCGTGCCGTTGATTGCCAAATCGCCGATATTGCCCCCGGGAAAAAATAGCGGATTGACGACAAACGAATCGGTCGAAAAAGCCAGACGCGAGCCGTTTTGCAGAATTTCAGTTAAATCAATCGTCGCCGCATCGCCCAGTTTTTCGAGCGTTTCATTAGAAAAAGCTGGCAGAAAAAGATTTTCGATTAGCTCGCTTGAGAGTTTCCCGCCCCCGCCGTGTCCGAGAACGATTTTCGGATAATCACGAAGCGGCAAGGGACAAGTCCAACCATTGAAATCTAAATCATTCATTAAAGAGTTTGTCGAAATGAAACCTTAAGTTGTTTTGCCAGGCAGATAATAAAATCGTAAAACGATAAGCCCGGCGATTGCCGCCGCGCAAAGCGTCAAATCGAGCGCGGTAATCTCCGGGTTGATCGTCTTGCGGGCAAGAACGAAAACCACCACTTCGACCGCAGCACTCAGGCGGCGAAACAAAAGCAGAAGTCCGAATTCGGCGGCAATGGCAATCAGCAGAAGCGACTCGATAATTTTCAGAAGCGACGAGTATTCATCTTTCGGCTGCCAGAGAGCAGGAAATTCCCGCAACACCGTTTCGTATGCGCCGATGACTGCCGCAATCAGAAGCAGCACAGCCAGAGCCGAGAGAAAAAGGTGAATGCCGACTGCCACATAATTTGCAATAAAAAGCTCGGCTTTGGTTTCCTCGCCCGTTCCGATTTCGTCTTCCGCCGGTTCTTCCGCCATAGTTTTTAATTTAATATTTGGCGCAATCCGAGCCGCACCAAATTAGTTGTCAATCCATAAACCAGATGCGACGAAAGCGCGTAAGCGTGCGTCGAAAGCGGATATTCGGTCGCCGATTTCGCAAGTCCGAGCGCGGGGACGACAATATCATCCGCCACTAGCCAAACCGCCGCACCGAACGGCAAACCCAAACCTGCGGTCGAAATGGGCGCAATCTCGGCGGCAATGCCGTAAATCAGTCCCGACGTGGCGCCCATCGCGTAATGTACCGCAACGCCTGCCGGTTCTTTTTCGCTTTTCTTTAATTTATGGTCAAAGACATTTTCCGAAATGGCTTCGGCGATTTTGACGTTCGCCGGTTCGTCTTCTTTTTTCTTTTTCGGCTTTTTCTCTTCTTCCGAAAGCGCTCTCAAAAGCGTCTGAAATTCGCTCATTACGAAGGAAGCAATCAGCCCGCCGACAAGTCCGGCAACCGCGCCTTTTATCACATCGCCCGAATCTGTTTTCTTCATATTTTCTCCCTTGTTCGTTTTTGATTTTACTTTACTTACTCAAATTCACGGGCGACAACCATTTAGATATTTAGCAGTGTCGCTTGAAATTTCAATCGCGGGAAATGTCGCTTCTAGTGTTTTTTTATAATCTTTGCCGTCGTGTACGACTATTGTAATTTGTGCATTTCCGTCAGCAATAATTCGGGCGATTTCTTCGGTTCTGTCCGGTTTATTTGTAGTTGCCGGACTGATGAAAAATGCGTTAGGTTCTCCGTTTCCACCATATCCGCCTGTTCCAATTGCAAGCCAAGACATTTTTTTCTGCGGAGAATCTACCCGAAATTCAACTAATTTTTTCTTTAGATTGGGCGCATCCGGTCCTTCAAAGTCGTCAAAACTGAAAGTTTTTAGTTTATTTGTATTTCTAAATGTAAATTCAAGTTCTGTAATCGAAAGTTGTTTTGTCGGACACTGAATTTTGAACAAGGTTTCAATTTCCGCATCAGAACTTTTGCCGACTGCTTCAACAATAGCAATTCTTCCTTTAACAGTTCTTTCGTTAATGCTTTTTACAACTTGCCAAGTTTTCGGTTTATCAGAATTAATATTCTGAGTCTCAGCAGAATTAATTTTGTTCTGCGCGGGAGCAAAATTACTATTGTTCAAATTCGTCGAACCCGAACATGAAGCGAATAGAAATAATAAAATGATATTTTTCATAATTTACATTTCTCTATAACTAAACCGAACGCTCGACATTTCTCACCAATCGCCCGTAATTATAATAAGCCGCGCACGCGCCTTCCGAGGAAACCATCGTCGCGCCGAGCGGTTTGCGCGGCGTGCAGTTTTTGCCGAAGCATTCGCATTCGTGCGGTTTTATCATTCCCTGCAAAACCTCGCCGCTTCGACACAGAGGCGATTCGACGGTTTTTATTCCGCTCACTTCAAATTTGAATTCGGCATCGAAGGCGCGATATTTTTCGTTCAAACGCCAGCCGCTTTGTGGAATAATGCCGATGCCTCGCCACGCGCTGTCGGTGGTTTTGAAAACTTCGGCGAGCATCGTTTGTGCGGGAATGTTTCCGTCGAAATTGACGACTCGTTTGTAACCGTTTTCGATTTCGTGCCGACCGCTTTCTAGCTGCATCACGACGCGGCGAATGCCTTCCAAAACGTCAACCGGCTCAAATCCCGTCACGACAATCGGAACTTTGTATTTTTCAACCAGCGGCGGATATTGCGCGTAACCCATCACCGAACAGACGTGACCGGCGGCAAGAAATCCCTGCACGCGATTGGTCGGCGATTCCATAATCGCAGAAATCGCGGGCGGAACAAGAACGTGCGAAACGAGCATCGAAAAATTTGTGATATTTTGCTGCGCGGCTTGAAAAACCGCCATCGCGTTGGCGGGCGCGGTCGTTTCAAAACCGATGCCGAAAAAGACGACTTCTTTTTCAGGATTTTCGCGGGCAATTTTCAGGGCGTCGAGCGGCGAATAAACCGTGCGAACGTCGCCGCCTTCGCTTTTTACGCCGAACAAATCTTTTTCTGAACCGGGAACTCGCAGCATATCGCCGAACGAGCAGAAAATCACATTCGGCATTGCAGCAATTGCCAGAGCCTTGTCAATCATATCGAGCGGCGTAACGCAGACCGGACAGCCCGGACCGTGAATCAGTTCGATTTCTTCTGGCAAAAGCTGGTCAATGCCGTGCCGGATAATCGAATGCGTCTGCCCGCCGCAAACTTCCATAATCGCCCACGGGCGCGTCGTTACGGCGCGAATTTCAGATAAGATATTTTTTGCCAGTTCCGGGTCACGAAACTCTTGCAGGTATTTCATCGCTTTCTCCTTCGAGCGTAAGCCCAAGTTCTTCTTCCAGAAAACCCATATTGCGAAATAATTCGAGCGATTCGAGCGCGGATTTTTCGTCTAGTTTTTCGATGGCAAAGCCGACGTGAACCAGCGCGTATTCGCCGATTTGAATGTCCGGCACATATGCCAGACAAATGTTTTTAGTGATGCCGTCGAAATCCATTTTGCCCATCTGGATTCCATTAGTCTCAAACTTTTCAATCACTTTTCCGGGAACTGCTAAACACATAGGATACGCTCCGCAAACAATTCAAAATTCAAAATTAAGAATTCAAAATTATTTCGCATTTTACATTTTTAATTTTTCATCGAGCAGGCTTTTGCCTGCGATAATCGCTTGCCCTAAAGCCAAACCGCCGTCGTTCGGCGGAACTTGCCGGTGCGTGAAAACTTCAAAATCGTGTTCCCGCAAACGGCGCAGTGTCGCTCGCAGAAGCGCGACGTTTTGAAAACAGCCGCCGCTCAAAGCAACACGGTTCAAGTTTTCGCGCGTCCGAAATTTTAAGGCGAGACGCAAAATTATATCGGCAACCGCATTATTAAACTTTGCGGAGATTTCGGCAACCGGAATTTGCGCCAAAACGTCTTTTGCGACTTCGGAAATTAATTTCGCGTAATCAATTTGTATGATTTCGCCTTCGATTAAATCAAATTTATAAGCGTCGAAAATTTTTTCGTCCAAAATAGCTTCAAACTCAATCGCCGCCTGCGCTTCGTAAGTTATTGTCTGCCGAACTCCGGCTAAGGAGGCGACCGCATCAAACAAGCGCCCGAAACTACTCGTCGGAACGGCGTTGAAATTATTTTCGAACTGTTTTAATAAAATTTTGCGTTCAATTTCTGTGCAAGCGGCAACGCACGGCAGTTTTTCATTCCACTCAATTCCGGCTTGCCAAAGGAGCGCGAGCGCGACGCGATACGGTTTTTTAACCGAAACGTCGCCGCCTGCCAGCGGAAAATATTTCAAATGCGCGGCTCTCTCAAACCCGCGATAATCAGTTAAAAGAACTTCCCCGCCCCAAATCGCGCCGTCGTCGCCGTAACCCGTGCCGTCAAACGCGAAACCGATAACCCGCTGCGCGCCGTCAAAGCCGTTTTCAGCCATCACCGAAGCGATGTGCGCGTGATGATGCTGAACGGCGACCAATTTGGTTTCCGGCTGAAAAATCTTGGCTGCATTATCTTTCGCCCAGCGTGCCGATAGATAATTCGGATGTTTATCAAAGGCGACGATTTCCGGCTCAATGCGAAACAGCTTTCGCATTGAAGCGACTGATTTTTCAAACGCCTGCAAAGTTTCCAGATTTTCCATATCGCCGATATGCTGCGACATAAAAGCGAACTTGTCACGCGCCACGCAAAACGTCGCTTTGAGTTCGCCGCCCGTCGCTAAAACCGGCGGCAGCTTGAAAGGCAATCGAACGGGAAACGGCGCGTAACCGCGCGAGCGTCGAACCGGCAATTCGTGATTTTCAAAAACTCTGACGACTGAATCATCGCACGGAACAAAAATGTCGCGGTCGTGAAGTAGAAAAGCGTCGGCTAAAACGGACAATTTTTCCAATGCTTCCGTGTTGTCTTTGACAATCGGCTCGTTTGAAAAATTGCCCGAGGTCATTACCAAAACATCGAGGTTGTTAAATTTTTCGTCAGCCGAATTAAACAATAAATAATGCAGCGGCGAATACGGCAGCATCACGCCTAAAAATAAATTTCCGGGCGCGGCGAGTTTGGAAATTTCAGCGTCTTGTTTTTTCCGCAACAGAACAATCGGTCGTTCTCTGCCCATCAACAAAACTCTTTCAGCATCGCCGATTTCCGCCACACTTTCCGCCGCCGCCAAATCTCTGCACATCACGGCAAAAGGCTTATTTACTCTATTTTTTCTCTCTCTTAAAACCTGCACAGCCGCATCGCTTCGCCCGTCGCACGCGAGATGAAAACCGCCGATGCCTTTGACGGCGACAATCCCATTCTCGGACAAAATTTTTTGCGCCGCACGAAACGCTTTTTCGCCCGAAATCTCTTCATTGTTATTGCCGATGAACCAAACTCTCGGTCCGCAATTCGGGCAAGCGTTCGGCTGCGCGTGAAAGCGTCTGTCGAGCGGGTTTTCGTATTCGCTTTGGCAGGACTCGCACATTTCAAACCGGCTCATCGTCGTATTCGGGCGGTCGTAAGGAACGTCTTTAATGATTGTAAAGCGCGTGCCGCAATTTGTGCAGTTGATAAACGGGTAACGAAATCGCCTGTCCTTTTCGTCAAACAATTCACGCAGGCATTCGTTGCAAACACTCACATCAGGCGAGACGAGTGTATTTTCCGAATCACTCAATTTGCTTTCAACAATGCGAAAATCAGCGTCGCCTGTCGGCGCAATTTCTTCAATTTTAATTGAGGTGATATGCGCGAGCGACGGAGCATTTTCGCGCAAGAGCTTTTGAAAATTAGTAATGTTTTCCGCTAAACCTTCAATTTCGACAAAAACTCCGCCGCTCGCGTTGCCGACAAATCCGCGTAAATAGCAGTTCGCGGCGCAAGCGAAAACAAACGGGCGAAAGCCAACGCCTTGCACCGCGCCGCGAATCTCCAAGCGTAATCTTTGCAAAGCTGGTCTTTGATGAGATTCTACAGACATTGTTTTAATGTTGACACGTTAACACTAAAATACAAAAAATAATTTACAAATTTAACGGAAGACTCAGTATTCAGCTTTGACTATTTCCGGCACTTGTAGGAGAAATAGTATCTCGCCAAAAGCTTTCCACAGTGATTAGAAAAAATCAGTCCGGGTATAACCTTTGGCTCTGAAATTTTGAAGTAGAGAAAGTATTTTATGAAATTTATAATCGGGATAATTGTTTAACTAACTTCGATTTCGGTGCCGATAGTCAAGGCATGATACCTGAATTTGAATTTGAGTTTATTTATAAGATGCAAAAGTAAAATTTGTAATTATCTTTAATAAGAAATAAGAATCATGGAAGAAGACATTAAAAAACAACACGGTCAGACAAATCGAATCATTGCAAGAATCGCTACAGCCTGGCAATATACCGTGATTTTAGAATTATCCGATCGGTTGAAAACTCTCCCATTAAGACATCGAGCCGTAGCAATTGAATATATTTATGAACGATGCCTGCGATATGCCAGCGGCAGGGTTTGGAAGGAATTGGAAAAGGCGCATGTTCAAAATGATATTGTAGAAAATCCTGACAAAAGAATAGAGTTCATATTACTTGCCAAGTATATGCAGAGCATAAAGTATCTTGAAAGAATTATTCGTCAAGTAAACATGCTCTTTTCCCGATGGCTGGCAAATGAGTCAATAAATATTAATGAACTGTACCAAGACCTATTTGCCCGCAAGCCGAGTGTTGGAGAACATGCCGAATGCACGGGTGAAATTATTGTCAGCGGCAGCTATTATAGATGCCGCTGATGTAAAACTGTCGGACATCAAGTCCGTAAAAATTTAGAGGGAAAACTTTTATTGGTAAAAGAAGAAAATTAACCTAACTTATCGATTCGGTTTGAATACTTTCATCAGTAATCGAATCATTTTATCGTAAAGCCATATAAAAACTCGGCAAAAGGTGATTAAGGATTGAGTGGGATTTGAAAAATGAGGCGCTCCGCTTCGATTGGTCAATTTGAAATTTTAAGATTAGGAAATTGCTAATAAGGATTGAATTCCCAGCAAGGTTTTTAATCGTTTATTTTGATAACGCACAGAAAGCTACAGGTCGAATTTATTAAAAAGGCTGAAGCCCTTGCTTCAGCCTATAAATTTTATAAAGTCTTTTGGACTAAGACGACGAGAATTTACAGGATGTTTAGACCAGAAAACTAAAACTAACCCATTCTTTTCTGACTTTAACCTGATTCCCGTAAGCAGTATTCAATTAGTGGTCATAACGGTGATCGCAACCGTGGCAAACTTCTGCTACTTCTTCAATCCATAAAATATGTGTGATTGTCTCGGAGCCATCTAAATGTCTCTTTTGATAAGTGGAACTGCGACCGTTTGCTGATTGGCTTATAAGGTCTCCCCAGCTATTCGGGTCGTCGGTTACATCATTGCCTTTAGAGGCTAATGCCGTGCCAGCGGCAATTGTAGTAGTTGAGTCGAGGTGAGCATAAATGCTGTTAAGCTCATCGAAGTCATGTTGATTTGGCTTTGTGCTAAGCGTGCTGCCGGCATTAGTGCCCGTGTTTGAAAAATAATCCATGCAGCTATTCTGCGAGCTGCCGTCGGTTGATTGATGGTCGAGTCCGAAAGTGTGCGCGACTTCCTGACACATTACATGTTCTCTTTCGTTTGTATTGTTGTATTGGGCTGTGTTGAAGTAAGTGTCATTCATCTTGGCTGAGCCTTGCGTAATATGGGTAGTTCCGCTGGCAAGATTAATCGAAGCCAAACCGAGCCAACCGTTGTTTCCGTAAGTACTGTTGCAGACTTGAACCGTTCCCAAGACCATCCCGCAGCGTTTAGTCGATTGACCGGCAACGATAGTAGTTCTAACCGGGGTATTACCGGCATTCCAGTCAGCACTAGTTCGGGTTAAGTGCGACTTCCAATCGGCACTCGTTAAATTATCACCAAGCTTTAAGGTAAACGGGTTGGACTTTCGCGCCCAGTGATAGCCGCCCCAAGAATGGGTAGCGCTCGAACCTGACGGGAAGAGAACCACAAACAGCAATGCGAACATTGCAACACTCAGCTTAACCAACTGCATTTTTGTTTTCATCTAACTGACTCCTTATTGATTTTTGATTTGTTTTAAGTTTTACAGAAATTTAAATCTGACCGAACAGATTTATGCATTATGCCGGATATAAATTAAAACGCGCGTAGAAAATTGCAGTCACGTCAAACAAAAATTAATTGGTATTTATGAATTTGGGAATTTCGAACTCTAACATGAAAACGAAATGTGAAATTACCATACTTGATTCAAAAATGTTTGTCAAGAGTTTCCTTCATTGGGTAGTGTCCTAATTTTGTGGTGCTGAAAATAATTGTTTTTTCCCGTATAGGAAAGGTGCTTTACAAGTGTCTCAAAAGTCATACGTTTTTGGCTTTGCCTCATAAGTCGCCGCAATCTCATTAGTGCTTAATCGGTCTCAGAAGTGCTAGACGACACGCAAGCGCGCTTGCGTGTCGTCTAAGTCGTTAGAGTAACTACATCAACTTACTTAACAACCTAACGTGTTAGGTTAACCGTTAAAGTGCTACCTACCTATACAATTATACCCTACTAGTAAAAATAATTCTGGAAAATAACAGTCATTAATAACTCATTTCATATAAACAATTAAACATAATTTATCCCCGAAATCGACAGGAAAATTAAGGTTGCGGGCAAAATCATTTGACGTGCGGGCAAAAGTGGTTTACTTTAAAAATGAAAAAGCGGGCAGGGTTTCAGTCGCCAAAACATACGCCCTACACGCTTGATACAATGAGAGTCAATTTTCAATGGAATGTTTTCATTCCTTAGGCTCTCATTGTCTTTATAGCATAGATTTTAAAGAAATCAAAGAGGAAAATATATGAACAGAAATAGTTATCAAGATGTATTGTCCGATTGGGAAAGAAAAAGAGAAACCACGCAGAAGGAATGCGATGACATTAGAAAAGTGTATGAAAACAAATTAGATAGGCTTAACAAAATTGAAAGTGCTATTTCTCTTATTATAGAAGAATTAGATTTTGAAAATTTTTTTGATGAAGTTAAAGATACAAAAAACAGCAACGAGTCTCAAAAAATAAAACCTACTTTAACACTATTCCCTAAATCCTATTTAACTTTTGACCAATTTGCTAATCAGTATAGTAAAGAAAACCAAAGTAAAATTTCGCTGTGTAGCGGAAGTGAAAAGGTTTTGGAACAAGCTGGAAAGCCATTGCACCTAACAGAAATTATTAAGGAATTGGAAAAACTTGGTCGTTTTACAGACCGACGTATTTTGAATGGCACGATACGCAAAGACACCAAAAAACGATTTGTGAATTTAGGTCAAAATGTCTGGGATTTAAGCAGCCGACACCCGAAACCAAATCAAGAATAGTTATTGAAGGAATCAAAATGAAAGAAGGGGCAGAAAAAATACCAGATTTACAAGACTCACTTGTAATTTTAACCGGCTTATCCGATGAAAAAGTAGAAAGGATTGGCAGAAAACTTTATTCGGATTTATTTTTGACCAATGCCCGTAATGGCATTCATTTAGCGCACGATGGCGATAAGGTTTATTTTTGGGAGCGACAGTTTAACCACTCGTTTTTTATTAGTCCGTTAAAAGAGTTGGTTGACAAAAGTAGAATAGCCCGAATGAGATGGATTCTACCCTTGATTCAAGGTAAAGTGCCAGATTCTGAATGCAGGCGCGTAACTCACGGATTTAAGCCGGATAATCGACTTTATGTGTGGATTCCGAGAAATTTTGTTGTTTGGCTTGAGCCGCGTGATGCGGGCGGTTGGAAGTTTTACACGCTTTACACAGTAACTAGAAACCAACTGCGCGGATACCAACGAAAAGGAAAGCAAATTTGGCACTATTAAAAATAAATGCCCTTGATTTAATGGTTCAAGGGCGAAAACCTAGACTCAACCTTTTGGGTTGAATAGACTGCTTTTGCAAAAATCTGACCGACAAAGTCGATAAAGTAAAAGCATCGCTAACAAGTATAACATCTTTGAAAAACCTGTCAAATATATCTCCTTAAATCTAGTTAAATCAACAATTTACAGTTGATTTAACTTATGAAACAAGATACAATAATTACATCATCTAAGGATGAAAAAAGCACCGTCAGTTGTTGTAGCAACCAACGATGCCTATTTAACCACAGCGTGTTTGCGCACTCTGTAGCCGAGAGAATATTGTGCGCCAACTCGCCTATAAAAATCAAGGAGAGATTGACAATGAACGATATTCTAAACGTCCGCGAGCTGCGCGGTCTCGACATAGCCAACCGATACACAATCAAACAAGAAAACGGAATGTGGTTTATTCCGTCCACATCAGGCAAAAGCACAAGATATAAAGTAGATTTGAAATCGCAGAAATGCGATTGTCCAGACTTTGAAATTCGTCGGCAGAAATGCAAACACATTTTTGCGGCTGAGTATGCTTTTGAACAGGATTTTCTGAGCGAACTATCAACCGAAGATATTACAATTCCGCAGGCATACTTACCCGCCAAGAAAACATATTCGCAAGATTGGAAAGCATACAACCAAGCGCAAACTTGCGAGAAATCAGAATTTCAATTATTGCTTGCCGAACTTTGCAAAGGCGTAGGCGAGCCATCTCAAGAAAAAGGCAGACCGCGTTTGCCGCTTGAAGATATGATTTTCTCTTGCGTCTATAAAGTCTATTCGATGTTTTCATTACGCCGATTTAATACCGACTTGAAAGAAGCGCACAAAAAAGGCTTTATTTGCCGCACTCCGAATAACAAAAGCCTTTCTCGTTACTTCGGAATGGAAGTTTTAACGCCATATCTGAAAATGCTGATTGAAGAAAGTAGTTTGCCCTTAACTGAGATTGAAAAGAGTTTCGCTGTTGATGCTTCTGGACTTTCCACTTCTCAAGGCTTTACTTGGCTTCACGCCAAATACACCGAGCCGCGACTTATCAACAAAAAGGATTGGTTAAAGATTCACATTTGTTGCGGCACAAAAACAAACATCATCTCAGCCGTTGAAGTAACAGAACGACACGAAGCCGATTCTAATTACTTTGAGCCGCTTGTTAAAGCCACAGCGCAGAATTTTGAAATGGTAGAAGTTTCAGCCGATAAAGCTTATCTTTCAAGGGCGAATATGCAAACGGCTATTGATAACAATGCTGTTCCTTATATTGCTTGGAAAGCTAACAGCAGAGCAACAAACAAAGAAGGCAATCACCTTTGGAATAAACTTTTTCACTATTACGCTTTGAATCAAGAGAAATTCTTTGAGCATTATCATAAACGCTCAAACGTAGAGACTACGTTTTCGATGTTGAAAGCTAAGTTTGGCGGAAGTTTGAGAAGTAAAACTAGAACGGCACAAATCAATGAAGCACTTTGTAAGATTTTAGCGCATAACATCTGTGTTTTGAATCAATCAATGTTTGAATTAGGAATTAAGCCGGAGTTTTGGAGTGAATCGCACTAAAGAAGAAGCCCGACTAGTCGGGCTTCTTCTATTTACGAATCAAATAATGTTGGCTGTTCCTGTCGAGGTATGTGCTGAATTACTTTGGTAACTGTATAACCCTTGTTTTCATAGGTGTTAAAAGCCTTATTAAATTCTTGCTCAATTTCCAAGTCAGCAAAAAGCACATCGCCTTTTCCAAACCTTTCACCTTTATCCACAGATTTCCAAAATTCTTTATCGGTTATAAAAGCAGAAATTTGAAAACCTTTATACAAAAAATCACTTTTTTTGTTTGGTTCAAAACTCTGGCGCGTTATATTTAATTGCGTAGTCTCGGAAGAAGTTTGTTTTTCGGGCTGAATAATATCAACCTTTTTTGATAATTCGGCAAAATCTTTTTTCTCAGCTATAAATAGCGTTTCTTTTTTTTCATCTAAAACAGTAAAATCTTCAACATTTGCATCTTTGGTTAATGCAGAAAACGTATTAGCAATTGCCTCTTGTCCGCGCTTATTATCAAATACTAAATGCTTTACTGAGCTATCTACTTCAAGTTTGTTATTGTCGCCCGTAACAAAGACGTAAGTATTGCCTTTGTCAATCATTTCTTTTGGTTTTTCGCCTTTAAGTTTTTTCCAAAGTTCCAAGCCGCTTGTGGCAGTAGAAATTACTTTGGAAGCTACGCTTTTTACAGTTTCTATATTTTCGGTAGTTATTAAAGGCGCAACAGTCGCAATCATCGCGGCTGACTGAATACCCAAATCCACTAAATAGCTACCTTTTCGCTCACTTTTTACTTTAATTTCAAGGTGTGCGCCTGTCTGTAATTCTTTATTGGCTTCTTCAAGCAAAGCGACGGCGTTAATGAGAATCAATCCGTATGTTGTGGCATTTATATCGTTTTCTTCGCCACCAAAACGCAAGGTAAATTTTGTAGAATCGTCAGCCATCGGAGTTAATATAATGCAAAGCCCAACTTTAAACAACCTTTTTTAAGTAGCTTTTTGGTTATCTTTAGATTATATAATGCGTTGCACAGATGCTACAAGTTGCCACAGAAGAAATTGCCTCATAACTGCTTAACCCGTCTCATAAGTCGGTCTCAAAAGCCACTTATGAGGCAAAGCCTACGTTTTTGGGATTTTAGTTATGAGACGGTTTATAAGACAGTTTTAGCCCAGCTAATAAGTGTAATTTGAAGGGTTAAGAATTTGTCTCATAAAAGGGCGTTTTTGAGGTATTCTAAAAGTAGCTGTTTTTGCCTCACGTCCAATTTTAGAAAGTGGATTTGAAACGTAAAATAACAACTAATGGATCGAAAATACAAACCTAAATACGAAAGTCAGATGGCAGAATTAGCTAAAACAGATTAAAAACTAAAACCTACAAAACCTTTGATTATAACGCTAGGATAATTACGCGTGAAAGTTTGCCCGAATTAAAAGAACATGGCAGAACAGATAGCGAGAAATGCTTGATTATTATCAATAAAGAAGGTGAAACAATAGCAATCACACGCGAATTTGAAAAAGTGCTTAGCACTGCGTTAATGAATCAAGATTGAAACGCGACACTACCTACCTATGTGAGTAGTACACAAATGTCAAAAAGAGTGCTAATTTTCGTCAAACATCTGAATTTAGGAGCAGTAATATATGTATCTTGGAAGCTTTATATTTGAGATAACAGACAAAAAAAACCTGTTAATGAATGTTAAGTTATTTTTTCCATTTATCGAACACGACCGTACTTGCCCGGTGTCTGCATATTCGGAATTCCAGTATAAAATCCTCGTATCAAAATCTTAAATAAAAGTCAGGAGTAGATTTTATGGCAATACTAGTTGATTTTGCCCAGCTTTTAACTAACCATCCATATCATTACGAGAT
>JALYZF010000173.1 GCA_030948995.1 Acidobacteriota bacterium | reverse complement strand
TCGAAATCTTTGACCTGCATCGTCGGTCTCGTCAAAATCAAACCGTGTTTGTCTTTCGGCAAATCGAGTTTTTCAATTAAAGAGCTAACTTTAACGCCCGCCGTCCAGACGGTCGCAACCGTTTCCGTTTCGGTTCGTTTGCCATCGTGTTCGGAGACGATTGCGTTTGGTTTGACTTCCAAAACTTTTGTTTCGAGATGAAGGTCAATATGTTTTTCGCGTATAGTTTTTTCGACATAATCGCGCACATCATCGCCCATTCCCGGAACAACTTGATTGCCCATTTCAATCAGTAGAAGATGCGGCTCGCCTTTCAACCCGCGCCTTTGAAAAGCGTCGGTCAGCAAATCGGACATCTTTGTCGAAAGCTCCACGCCGCTCGCGCCCGCGCCGACGACGGCAAAAGTTAGTTTTTCGCGTGCGTCCTGCGGCGCAAGCGTCGGAGAAACTAAATCGAGAGCGTCAGTCATTCGGCGGCGCAGACGGTCTGCATCGGCGATGCCGCGAAAGGGAAGCGCAAATTCTTCAGCGCCTGCGACGTTCCAAAAATTCGTCGTGCCGCCGACCGCTAAAACCAGAGCGTCATAATCGAACAATTCATTGCGGGTCGAAATTTTGACTTTTTTATTTACAAAATCAACCGTTTCGACTTCGCCGCGCACAAAGTTTATTCGCTCGTCAATCAATTCTTTGTAATCGGGCGCGATATGCCACGCTTCGACTTCACCGCTCAAATATTCGTAAAGAAGCGGTCGAAAACAAAAATGGTCGGTTTCGCTGACGAGCGTTACATCCGCCTCGTGACTTAAATCAAGCGCCGTAAAAAGTCCGCCGAATCCGCCCCCGATGATTACAACTTTTTTGTTCGCCATATTATTCTCCAAAATTTTGAGAAATGTTTCACAAGCAACTTAGAGCGAATTTACGCCCGTTTGATTTGAATGTCAAAGGCGGAGAATAAATTAAGAGAGCAAAATTAACTTGAAAAGGTAAAATAATGGCTGCGCTTTTTTGTTTGACGTTTACTTGGTAAAATTTAACTGAAGCGGAGGAGCCAAAAAATTATGAGCGACAAAAAAGAATTGCGTTTTGCCGGAACGGTTGACCATCTGGCGATTAAGTGCGAAGACTTGGCGAGAGATGTCGAGGAATACAAACGTCTCGGATTTTCGGTCGAGACCGTTTACGAAGATTGGGCGATGATGCGCGACGCGCGCGGTTTCGGCATCGCGCTTCTGCCGCCTGCTTCAAAACATCCGCAGCACATCGGAATGCGTGTTGAAACTTTAGAAGAACTGCAAGAAGCCGCCGAACGCGAAAATCGCCCGCTTAAAGAACACCGCGACAAAACCGTCTCTTTTTACACAAAAGGCGTCGGCGGAAACGTCGTCGAGTTGATTTATTATCCGCCCGAATATGGAAAAGAAAATATTGAATATTGAGCAATCTCAAAGAGAAATCTGTCAAAATTATGGGGCAAAGTTTGTGTTCCTTGATTTTAACTTAAAACTTGGAATTGTCGACGATTTCTTTTCTAAAAAACTGCCGCTCAACGGTTTGCGAAATCCACCCGAAAGTGAAACTTGTGGTTGGTATCTTTGGGCAGGAAAGGAAATTTCTTTAGACGAAGATTATTTTAAGCCAATGCACGCTTTTCACTTAATCGAAAAATGTCCGAACATTCTAAAATATTTAGGCTTACCTGCTGGCTGGAGATTTCTAGTTGCGGATAATTATGAGGATGTTTGGTTTGACAAGGAAATTGTTCAAATTTGATTATGCTTCAAAAACTGCCACGCGAATTTTACACGCGCGACGACACGTTGCAAATCGCGCGGGATTTAATCGGCAAAATTCTTGTTATACCGGACGATGCGGGCAAAAGAGTTTCAGGAAAAATTGTCGAAACCGAAGCCTATCTCGGCGCGATTGACAAAGCCGCGCATTCTTACGGCAACCGCCGCACGCCGCGCACCGAAACAATGTTTGCCTTAGGCGGCACAGTTTATATTTTTTTTATTTACGGAATGTATTTTCAATTTAACGTCGTCGTCGGCAAAATCGACACGCCGCACGCGATTTTGATTCGCGCCGTCGAGCCGGTCGAAAATATCGAAATTATGCGCGAGCGACGAAGGCGAAAAAGCAAAAATCCGGCTTTCGTAATGCCGGACAAAAATCTCACATCGGGACCCGGAAAACTCTGCGTCGCGCTCGGCATTGACAAAAGTTTTAATAACGAAAGTTTGCTCGGCGGCAAAGTCTGGCTCGAAGACGCGAAGAGTTTAGAAGAAATTTCCTGCGGCAAGCGCATCGGTATTGATTACGCCGAAGAATTTGCCGAAAAGCCTTGGCGCTTCTGGATAAAGGATAATACGTTTGTCAGTCGACAAGTTTAGTAGGTTAGATTCATTAAGAATTTTAACGGCACAAAAAATTCCGCGTCAATAAAATTTTATTGACGCGGAATTGGTTAATTTACCCGAATTTAATGAAAATAAGTTGTCGGTTATGGAGCGAGATATTGGTTAAGAATTTGGTCAAGAGCGTCGAAATCGAGAGGTTTGTTTATTAAATCGTCACAGCCTGCCTCCATTGCCTTACGATAATAAGATTCACCGTGCGCCGTGACTGCTATAATCGGAAGTTTAGCCGTTCCGTCAAATTTTCTGATAATTCTTGTCGCCGTCAAGCCGTCCATAAATGGCATTGCCATATCCATTAAAATAAGGTCGGGAAACTGGGCTTTGACGCTGTCGACGGCTTGCTGCCCGTCGGTCGCTTCGATGACTTTATAACCGTAGCCTTCGAGCAGAAACTTCATAAAGTTGCGAGTGTCTTCGTAATCTTCAACAATAAGAACTTTTTTCATCATAATTACCTCACGCCTTAAAACTTAACTGCCCTAAATAAAAGTATATAATTAATACATAAAAATCAACAAAAAAAATCCAATCACGAGTTAGCAATTATGATGCCAAGCATCGAAATCTGTTATCAATAAAAGCGTACGGTGTAAATAAAACCTCGATAACCACGCTTTTATAAAATTATAAAGTTACCGACATTGCGACCGATTGGGGGAAACAAATAAAATTTCGATCTGAATTTCGGCAGACTTGCAAAAACTTACTCGTTGTGTTGTAAATATAGGAAACAATGCGAATTTTGACCGACTACATTTTTCATCTGCATCATCACGCGACGCACCATCATTGCCGCGCGAGCTAATCCGAAGTTTTACCAATATTTCGTAAAAATTAGTTTTCAAAGCGTGAAACTCAAAAAAGTTTTCCACGCTATTTTCGTGTTTAATGAACAATAAAAAATTAAAAATCGCGCTTCAAAAATCGGGACGCCTGAGCGAAGATTCGATAAATCTGCTCAAAACCTGCGGCGTCAAATTCGACAACGGGTTCGGCAAATTAAAATCCGTCGCGCAGAATTTTCCGCTCGAAATTTTCTTTCTGCGCGACGACGATATTCCTCAGTATATCGCTGACAGCGTGGCTGACATCGGCATTGTCGGCGAGAATGTTTTGGCAGAAGAAAAGCGCGCGATTAATGTTTGCGAAAAACTCGGTTTCGGCAAATGCCGCCTGTCGCTCGCCGTTCCGAAAGCCTTCCCGTATCAATCAATCAAAGACCTTGACGGAAGGCGAATTGCCACGAGCTACCCGCAAATTCTGAGCGATTTCTTCGCACAAAACGATTTAACGGCGGACATTCACACTATCAGCGGCTCGGTGGAAATCGCGCCGTCAATCGGTTTGGCAGACGCGGTTTGCGACCTTGTAAGTTCCGGCAGCACGCTTTTTACAAACGGTTTGCGCGAAGTCGAAACGGTGATGATTTCTGAAGCCGTGCTGGTTTCGCGCAGAGATTTAGAAGCGGATTTGCAGGCGATTTTAGACAAACTTCTTTTTCGCATCAAAGCCGTTAAAGCCGCCGCTCAAAACAAATATATTTTGCTAAATGCGCCGGACGAAAAACTCGAAGAAATTACAAAAATTCTGCCCGGCATCAAAAGCCCGACCGTGATGCCGCTGGCGCAAACGGGCTGGAGTTCGGTTCATTCTGTTATCAATGAAAATGACTTTTGGGAAATCGTCGAACAACTCAGAGACAAAGGCGCGGAAGGGATTCTTGTATTGTCTATTGACCAAATGATTAGTTAAAAATTATGAAAACGATTCGTTATCCCGAAAAATCAACATGGAAAGAAATTTTGGCGCGTCCGGCGTTTGAGACGAAAAGTTTGGAAAGGCACGTCCAGAATATTTTGAACGGAGTAAAAAAAGACGGTGATGAAGCGGTTCGTCATTTTACAAAGGCATTAGACGACGCTGAAATTGAAGATTTTCTCGTCTCTGAAACTGAATTTGCCGAAGCCAAGTCTAGAGTTTCCGCCGAGTTGAAAGATGCTATAAATCAAGCGAAATCAAATATCGAAAAATTTCACGCGGCGCAGACGGAAAAGCCCGAAATAATCGAAACGACAACGGGCGTTTTTTGCTGGCGCAAATCCGTGCCGATTGAGCGCGTTGGGCTGTATATTCCGGCTGGCAGCGCACCACTTTTTTCAACCGTTTTAATGCTTGCTGTTCCGGCAAAAATCGCCGGTTGCCGCGAAATAGTTTTGTGTTCGCCTCCTGACAAAAACGGCAAAATCAGCGATGCGATTCTTTATGCAGCCAAACTTTGCGGCGCGACAAAAGTTTTTAAAATCGGCGGAGTGCAAGCCATCGGCGCGCTTGCCTACGGGACTGAAACCGTTCCGCAAGTGTATAAAATTTTCGGTCCCGGCAATCAATTTGTAACCGAAGCCAAACAGTTAGTTTCCAAGAACGGAACGGCGATTGATATGCCCGCCGGACCGTCGGAAGTCGCGGTTTTAGCCGATGAAACCTGTATTCCGGCATTTGTCGCGGCTGATTTGCTTTCGCAGGCTGAACACGGCATTGATAGTCAGGTTTTGCTTGTTACAACTAGCGAAAAGGTTATTGACGAAACGAATCTGGAACTCGATAAACAACTGGCAAAACTTTCGCGTTCTACAATCGCGGCAAAATCTTTAGAAAATTCCAAAGCGATTCTAGTCCAAAGTTTGGACGAAGCAATTGAAATCTTAAACGAATACGCCGCCGAGCATCTTGTTATCACAACCGAAAACGCGGAAGAAGCGGCAGAGAAAATCATTAATGCCGGTTCAATTTTTATCGGCAATTATTCGTGTGAATCGGCTGGCGATTATGCTTCCGGCACAAATCACACGCTGCCGACCGGCGGTTTCGCCAAAGCCTTTAGCGGTGTTTCGCTCGATAGTTTCGTCAAAAAAATTACGTTTCAAAAATTGACCGAAGACGGTGTTAGAAATCTCGGTCGCACAATCGAATGTATGGCTGAAGCGGAAGGCTTAGACGCGCATAAAAACGCGATTTCAATTCGCTTAGAGAAATTAGCCACGAACAAACACGAATGAACACGAAAAACACCAAAATGCTCGAATTCATTTGTGAACGTTCATAATTTAATTTTCTATTTTGTGTCTTTTCGTGTTTGTTCGTGGCTAAAAATCTTATGTTTGATTTAGAAAAATTAGTTCGGGGAAATATTAAAAAACTAACGCCGTATTCTTCCGCTCGCAAGGAATTCGGCGGAGCGGCGCAGATTTTTCTCGACGCAAACGAAAACAGTTTCGGCTCGCCTCTGCCGGAAAATTTCAATCGTTATCCAGACCCTTTACAAACTGAAATTAAGGAAAAAATCGCGGCGTGCAACAATGTCAACCCAAACGAAATTTTTGTCGGCAACGGCAGCGACGAAGCGATTGATTTATTGTTCAGGATATTTTGTAACCCGTCGATGGATGAAATAATTATTTGTCCGCCGACTTACGGAATGTATAAAGT
>JALYZF010000166.1 GCA_030948995.1 Acidobacteriota bacterium | reverse complement strand
GGCGGCGAAACTTTTACCGAACGAGCCGTCGCCGCCGTTCGCGGAATTTCAAAGCGAGTTCATTTTGTAGTCAGCGCGGCGCAAAATGACGAGACGGAATTACTTTTACCATCTGATATTCCGCGCGTAACGGATTTGTTTCCGAACAAAGCCGCACTAGGCGGAATTTACACCGCGCTCGCTCATTCTCGAAACGAATGGACGGCAATTTTAGCCTGCGATTTTCCTTTTGTAACGAAAGACTTATTCGCCCGCTTCGCCGAATTTGCGAACGACAGTGGCAGGGAAGTCGCCGCTGTCGTTCCCGTTCAAACGGACGGACGAGTGCAGCCGCTGTGCGCTCTTTACAGAACTAAAATTTGTCTGAAAGCGGCGGAAGAATATATGAAACAAAACGAAATTCAGCCCGCGCGTCGTCTGGCTGAAAAAGTGCCGACTCGCCTGATACAGTTTGAGGAAATAAAAGATTTGCCCGGTTCGGAAAACTTTTTTTGGAACGTCAATACTCAGGCAGATTATCTTCACGCGCAAAAGACGTTTCAACAAATTTAATGTTTTTAACAAAAAAAACTAAATTTTTTTGCCTTTTTGTAATCAAGAGAACATACTTTAACGAAACGTATTATTTAGCTTTTAAAATTATGAAAAGTTTTTTCAAGTCCAAAAAAAACAGAAAAACCGGCGGTTTGAATTCCGTTTCAAAAGAACGTGCCGCTGAAAATCAGCCGTATAGTCCGAAC
Organism: Acidobacteriota bacterium; assembly: GCA_030948995.1. GTDB lineage: Bacteria > Acidobacteriota > Blastocatellia > Pyrinomonadales > Pyrinomonadaceae. The sequence continues at coordinate 2,475 of JALYZF010000166.1, read as the reverse complement.
ACGGTTGAAAAAGTCGCACGCACACGGAATGCGACAAAAACGGTCAGCGTTTGCCCGTATTGCGCGGTTGGTTGCAGCCAGTTGATTTATACGAAAGCGGGGAAAATCATTGACATCGAAGGCAATCCCGACAGCCCGATAAACGAAGGCACACTTTGTCCGCGCGGGGCGAATACCTTTCAGTTGACGGTCAATCCGCACCGGCAAAAGACCGTGATGTATCGCGCGCCGTTTTCGACAAAATGGGAAACGCGTTCGCTCGATTGGGCGATGGAGCGCATTGCTCAGAAAGTCAAAGCTCAGCGCGATAAAGATTTCGTCGAGAAAAAGCCGGACGGAACTGTGGTTAATCATCTGACGACGATTTCCACTCTGGGCGGCGCGACGATGGATAATGAAGAGAATTATTTGATTAAAAAACTCTTCGGCGGCGGGCTTGGCGTGGTGGCAATCGAAAATCAGGCGCGGATATGACACAGCGCGTCGGTCCCCGGTCTGGGGGTCTCTTTCGGTCGCGGCGCGGCTACATCGTTTCAGCAGGATTTGGAAAACAGCGATTCCATCATCATTATGGGTTCGAATATGGCGGAAGCGCATCCGGTCGGTTTTCGTTTTCCGATGAAGGCAAAAGAAAAAGGCGCGCAGCTTATACACATTGACCCGCGTTACACGCGCACGTCGGCGATGTGCCAGCAGTTCGTGCCGATTCGCGCCGGAAGTGATATTGCGTTTCTCGGCGGATTGATAAATTACGTTTTGACAAACGAACGCTGGTTCAAAGAATACGTAATGGCATATACGAATGCCTCGACATTAATCAACGAAGACTATACTGACGCTGACGATCTGGGTGGACTCTTCAACGGTTTCGACGCGGAAAAGAAACATTACAAGCCCGGCGAGATGCTCTGGAATTATCAGGGCGAGCCGGACGGACAGTCGAAAACCCACACGCCGCCGCAAATCAAAAACGAATCTTACAGCGAGCGTCTGGGATTTATCGAAAATCCGGTGCCGCCGTCCGACCCGACTTTGCAGGATCCGAATTGCGTTTTAAATATTCTGCGCCGTCATTACGCGCGTTACACGCCGGAGATGGTCGCTTCGATTTGCGGCTGCAAAGCGGAAGATTTTATCAAAGTCGCCGAAACAATTTGCGAAAATTCGGGGCGCGAAAAAACCGGCGCGATTGTTTACGCCGTCGGCTGGACTCAGCATACGACCGGCGTGCAGATGATTCGCGCCGCCGGAATTTTGCAGCTGCTTTTGGGAAATATGGGCAGACCGGGCGGCGGCATTATGGCAATGCGCGGACACGCCAGCATTCAGGGTTCGACCGATATTCCCACGCTTTACAATATGCTGCCTGGCTATATTCCGCAGCCCGCCGCGATCCGCGATCATGGCTCGCTCAAGGATTATTTAAAGCAAGAGGAAGTTCCGAACGGCTACTGGTCGAATTTTCCGAAGTTTATGATCAGCCTGCTCAAAGCGTGGTATGGAGACGCGGCGACTAATGAAAACGATTACGGTTTCGATTGGGTGCCGAAAATTGACGACAATTATTCACAGCTTCCGACTTTCGTCAATATGGCGAAAGGCAAGGTTAAAGGCTTGTTTTTGTTCGGTCAAAATCCGGCGGCGGGCGCACCGAACGCGAAATTAAACCGCACCGCGCTAAAAACTCTTGATTGGCTCGTCGTGCGCGATTGGTTTGAAATCGAAAGCGCGTGTTTCTGGTATAAAGGACCTGAAAATCCCGACCCGACGACTATCGGCACAGAAATTTTCTTTATGCCCGCCGCCGCCGCCGCCGAAAAAGAAGGCTCGTTTACCAACACGCAAAGATTGTTGCAATGGCACGACAAAGCGGTTGACCCGGAAGGCGATTGCCGTTCGGACACATCGTTTTTGTTCGATTTGGGCAAGCGTTTGAAGGAACTTTACAAAGATTCAAAAGAGCCGCGCGATCAAGGTTTGCTCAATTTAACGTGGGATTACGAGCGCGACACCACGGAAATTTTGCCCGACGGACGCGAAAGCCGTCTGAAAGACGAACCGGACGCGGCAAAAGTTCTCAAGGAAATCAATGGTTTTACCGTCGCCGATAAAAAGCAGGTCAAAGGTTTTGCCGATTTAAAAGATGACGGCTCGACGGCTTGCGGCTGCTGGATTTACAGCGGCGTTTACCCGGAAAACGATCATAACCGGGCGCGTGACCACATCCGTGACGATGAGAATTACGTTAATCCTGATTGGGGTTGGGCGTGGCCTCATAATCGGCGCATTTTATATAATCGCGCGTCCGCCGATCCGAACGGAAAACCCTGGTCTGAGCGCAAAAAATTTATTTGGTGGGACGAAAATAAACAGAAATGGACGGGACTCGACGAACCGGATTTCGAGCCGCACAAGAAACCGGATTACAAACCCGACAAGGATTCGCGCGGAATGGAAGCGATTGCGGGAGATGCG
>JALYZF010000151.1 GCA_030948995.1 Acidobacteriota bacterium | reverse complement strand
ATCTCGTGCAGCTAACGGTCGAGAATGAGGGCTGGGAAGCGATAAATTTCGGAGCAAACACGCCGCTCGATGCTTTGGGCGAAGAAATCGCGCGCCATAAGCCTGATTTAATTTGTATTTCCGGTACGATTTTGCCGGACGCAGAAATCCTTTCCGGCGATTACCAAACGCTCAAAGCTCAAATCACCAAGCTAAAAATTCCAATTGTTCTCGGCGGCAGAGTTTTTAATGACAAAAAGATTCGCGCCCGTTTTCCAGCCGATTTCTACGCGCAAAAATTTGCCGATGTCGTCCGTTTTTCTCAAACTCTTATAAACTAAAATCCATTCGCGGCGTTTGGCGACACTGATTTTTAGCCAACGGTTTCGGCGAATAAAAGCATCTAGCTTTGGCAACCGCTCGTCCGTTTGCTTCAAAATTTGTTTGAAACGGATAAACATTTTATAATTCCGACAGGAAAACCCGTCTGCCGCAGAAATGAAACTTACCGCGTCAAAAATTTTTATTTTTCTTGTTTCGGCAGTGCTTTGCGTTTTATCCGCTTCCGCACAGGATTTTTTGCCGGAGCTTGTCCGGCGCATAAAGCCTTCGGCGGTGGCGATTGAAACATTCGACGCTAAAGGCGCTAGCCTGTCGCGCGGCAGCGGTTTTTTCGTTTCAAAAGACAAAATCGTTACCAACCGTCACGTTATCGAGCGGGCAAATCGAGTCGAAATTCATTTGATAAACGGGAAAAATTACGCCGTCAAAGGCGTTCTGGCAATTGACGGAGAAGGCGATCTGGCGCTTCTTCAAATTGATTTGCCCGAAGGATTTGCCACGCCTTTGGAAATTATCCAGACCGCGCCGCAGGAAGGCGAATCAATCGTCGTCATTGGCAATCCATACGGTTTGGAAGGCTCGGTTTCAAACGGAATCGTTTCCGCCGTCCGCGAAATTGCCGGTTACGGCAAAATCATTCAAATCACCGCGCCTATCTCGCCCGGCTCATCGGGGTCGCCCGTTGTCAATATGCGCGGGCAGGTTATCGGCGTCGCAACTCTGCAAGCGGCGGAAGGTCAAAGCCTTAATTTCGCCGTGCCGTCGGAAAGAATTTCGCAACTGAAAATCGGCGCGCTGCAAACATTCGCCGCGCTAAATTTAGAAACGCAGAAAAACAAACGCGCGATGGCTGAGAGTTTGTATTCGCAAGGACTTGGAATTTTGTCGCGCGACGATTACGCGCGGGCGCTCGTTTTTTTTGAAAAAGCGGTCGAGATTGATCCGAATTACGCGGAAAGCTGGTATCAAGCCGGATTTTGCTACGGCATTTTAGGTCGTCATAACGAAGCGTTAAAAGCGTCTCGGCAGGCGGCACGTCTTCGCCCCGATTGGGCGGAAACTTTCATCAATATCGGCGCATCGAGTTTTGCGCTCGGTCAATATAAAGACGCAGCGGACGCTTACAGACAAGCCGCCAAACTCAACCAATACAGTGCCGACATTCAATATTCGCTTGGCTTAGCCTTAAATAAATTAAACCGCGCGGATGAAGAAATCCTCGCCTTCAAACGCGCCGTCGCGCTCAAACCCGACCACGCCGGAGCAATCGAACGGCTCGGTTTGGCTTACTTCAAACAAAACCGTTTTAAAGAGGCTCTCGCCGCTTTCGAGCAGTTGAAAATTTATAAAACCGACGCGAAAACTTATAATTATTTAGGCGAATCTTATTTTGAATCGGGCGACACGGACGCCAGCCTAGACGCTTTTAACAACGCCGTCGCCGTCAATCCAAATTTTGATAAAGCCAGATTTAATTTGGGACGAGCGTATTTGAAAAAAGGCGACCGCGACAGCGCCGAAGCGCAATACGAAATTTTAAAGAACTCGAAATCAGATTGGGCTGACCGGCTTTACGTTTTAATTAACCCGTGAAAAACGGAGAGCGAAAACGGAAAGTGGAAAATCAAAACCTACTCTTTCATTTTCCACTTTCCGTTTTTCATTTTCCATTATTAAGGTTGTTTTGTTTTCTCGACAACGAGCGCGCTTAAGAAACTGTCTTGAATAGATTTTTCGAGAAACAATTGCGTGTGCAAACCGCAAGCGAAAAACGAAGAATTTACCGAAAAAGCGGTTTTGACCATTTCCTGCGTGCCGCCTTTTGAGGCTTCGTTTTCGGCGAGCAGCGAGCTGCGCGTAACGCGACCGTCGCCGAGAGTAAACAAGGCATCTTTCACGTCTTTACTTAAAATCGTCCGTCCGTCTGAAGTTTTAATATCGTGCGCGTCCGTCAAGGTTATCCACTCATCTTTTTTATCATTATGCGTTATGACGACGGCATTGAGCGTCGGCTGGCAGTTGCCGCCGTAGGCGTATAACTGAACCGGCGTTTTTTGCGTCGGCGCGTCGAGCGCCAGTTCAAATCGTTTCGCGCGGCTCAAAACAGCGGCAAAATACGCGCGCACTTGCGCCGATGTGGTCTGTGCTGTTATGCGGTCGTCAAAATTTGCGTTTTTCCATAATTTAATCGGTTTAATATCTTTATCTTTCGCCGCAAGCCGCGCCGCGTCCTTTAACTTACCCAAAAATTTCGGGTCGTTAAACGCGCCCCAGCCGTATGTGTCCCAAGTTTTTATGTTGTATAAATCAACTTTCAAAGGCTGCAGATTTTCGTCCAGAAAACGCGCCGACGTTTGGTGCGGCATCAATTGAAACAATGACGGAGAAGTTAAAACGTCTTCAGGACGAAAATCGTCTATGAACGGCAGATTGCGCGAGCCGACGACGGTCGAACCGTTGATGGCAGCGTCGAAAGCGTTGAACGAGCCTTCGTTCGGCGTTCCAAACATCAAAATTTTATTAATCGAACGCGCGCCCGCCCAAGTCGGAACAGGCGTTTTCCCTTCCGCAGGCAAATCCGCAGTTCCATACATCGCCGCATAACGCGCAACCAACCCGCCCATCGAATGCGCGATAATATCAAACTTTAGATTGGGACGCTTTACGGCTCGTTTGACCGCGTCAATTTTGTTCATTAAAAGCCGCGCCGTCTCGACGTTATCGCGCCGCCAATCGTATGGGAAAACGTAGAAGACATCTGCCGCTTTCGGCTTATTCCAATTGGCTTCCTCATAACCGCGCGCTTTGAGCGAATCAATAAGACCTTGGTAAACTTCTATTTCAGGTAAAACTTTCGTTACTTTAACGGCGCGGATAATGTCTTTGGCGACCAGAGAGTCGCCGTTTCGAGACAAAATCGGCGATGTCATCGGAAGCCGCAAATCGTCGTCTTTATCACGTCTCAAGTTAAACCAAACGGTTTTCCCTGTTTTTGGATTAACAAGCTGCGAGCCTTGAATTCCGGGAATGATAATCACCGGATTTTTGCCCTTAATCGGCGCGCTCGTCGTTGTAGTCTGCGCCTCAATACTCGAAAAACAAAAAACGAACAAAACGATCGCGAGACCGAAAAAAAATAAAAATTTTGATTTAAACATTTTGTAAATAAACTTGCTTGAAACTGAAAGAATTACTAATCGCTTTCCCAACGGCGATTGATTAAACTTGCCGTAAAACCCGCGCCGAAACCGTTGTCGATATTTACGACCGTAACATTCGACGAACACGAATTGAGCATTCCCAAAAGTGCTGCCAGACCATTAAATGACGCGCCGTAGCCGACGCTGGTCGGGACGGCAATAACCGGAACTTTGACAAGACCGCCGACGACCGAAGGCAACGCACCTTCCATTCCGGCAACAACAATAACGACGCGCGAATTCTGCAAAACTTCCCTTTCCGCTAAAATCCGGTGAATTCCGGCAACGCCCGCGTCCCAGATTCTTTTCACTCGATTGCCCATCGTTTCGGCGACGAGCGCCGCTTCTTCCGCCACCGGAATATCGCTCGTTCCCGCCGTTACAACTGCAATTTCGCCCGTGCCAAGCTCTGTTCTATCACGCCAGACGCGAATTAAATTCGCCGATTCGTGCCATTCGGATTCATTAAAAACGTTTCGGATTTCACCGTAAGTGTCGGCATCGGTGCGCGTAATTAAAACATTCGGCGAGCGAGCGACGAGCTTTTCAAAAATTCCGACAACTTGGTCGCGCGTTTTGCCCGCGCCGAAAACCACTTCGGGAAAACCTTGACGACTGGCGCGCGCATGGTCAATTCGCGCATAACCGATATTCTCGTAAGATAGACTTTTAATGCTTTCGGTTGCTTGTTCGGTTGAAATCTTGCCCTCGGAATGTGCCGCCAGAATTGCTTCAATCTCGCCTGTGTTCATAAAATTATCTTAACTGTTAAGCGGTTTTGCAGCAAAATCCGTTACTCACTTATAAAAAAAACGGTGAATTTCTTCACCGTTTTCCCATTACAAAACAAACACATAAATTAAGGAGCTAAACACTAAACCAAAAACCCGACATATTTATAAGCCGAAAAAATTTTAATAAACGACCAAGCCACTGCCCGGTGGCTGACCAGATTCAGTAAAATTTCGCTTTCTAATATTTTCGGATTCTTTTTCATTTCTCTTACCCGGCTTTTCAACCGCCGATTCTTTTGCAACTTGAGTGCCACATACCAAAAACCTTTGTTTTACAGGCTAAATGTAAATCAGACAAATTATAAGGGATGTTTAATATACCGAAACCGTTCAATTTTCACGCGCTTTGTTTTGCAGTTTGTATGAATTTAATTCAAGAAAAATTCGCATAAAAGTTTTCTTTCGCAATTAGCTTAATATTTTTCAAAAATGCTAGAGTAATTATTCATATGGAATTGACGCTTGCCGTAACGGGCGCATCAGGCACAATTTACGCTTACCGAACGTTGCAACTTCTAGCGCAGAGCGCCGCGGTTGAGACGATTAACTTGATAATGTCCGGCACGTCGCTGACGGTCGCGCAGGTTGAAATGAACGTTAATTTGCGCGCTCCCGACGCAAAAAAAATAAACGAATGGCTCGGTCTTAAAAAAGATTCAAAATTGATACGCTTCTGGCAGCTCGATAATCTGGCGGCGAAACCGGCGTCCGGTTCAAACAAACAGGCGGGAATGATAATCGTTCCGTGTTCGATGGGAACTTTGGGAGCAATCGCTTCGGGCGCGGGAACGAATTTGATACATCGCGCGGCGGACGTTTGCCTTAAAGAAAATAGAAGGTTTGTCGTCGTTCCGCGCGAAACTCCGTATAATGCGATTCATCTGGAAAATATGCTCAAGCTAGCGCGCATCGGCGTAACCATTTTACCCGCCAGCCCGTCGTTTTATCACAAACCGAAAACCGTAGATGATTTGGTTGAGCATTTGTGTTTTCGTATTCTCGACCAATTCAACATTCCGCATTCGCGCAAAACGCAGTGGACGGGAGAAGAGGTGAAATAGTGGTGAGTTGTCAGTGGTGAGTTTTAGGAATTTGTCTTTCACTCACAGTTCACCACTAACCATCATTTAAATTTATGTCAAACACCGTCGAAAGATTCTCCAACCGCGTCGAAAATTACGTTAAATATCGTCCCGATTATCCGAAGGAAGTTTTACAGTTATTTAAGACGGAGATGAATCTGCAAAAAACCTCCCTAGTCGCCGACATCGGCGCAGGCACAGGTATTTCCGCGCGGATTTTTCTTGAAAACGGTAATCGTGTTTTCGGCGTCGAGCCGAACGCGGCGATGCGCGCTGCAGCGGAAAATTTTCTAAAAGATTTTCCAAACTTCAAAAGTATAAACGGCACGGCTGAACATACTATGCTCGGCGACGGAAGTATTGATTTCATCGTCGCCGCCCAAGCCTTTCATTGGTTCGACAAAGAAAATGCAAGAAAAGAATTTAAAAGAATCTTGAAAGACAAAGGCTACATTGCCCTTTTATGGAACGAGCGCCAGCTTGATTCAAATGATTTTCTGCGCGATTATGAACGTTTTCTAATCGAATTCGGAACTGATTACCAGCATACTAGACACGATAACATCAGCGAAAAACTTTTAAGAGATTTTTTTCAAAAAGACTTTTCTCATAAATCTTTTCCGAATGTTCAAACGCTTGATTTTGCGGGATTAAGAGGCAGAGTTTTGTCTGCCTCTTATATGCCGAGCGAAGAAAATGAAACTTATAAACCAATGATTGATAAACTTCAATGTCTGTTTGCAGATTATGAGAAAGAAAGTAAAATAGAAATTCTATACACAACAAACATCTACTACGCGCAGATTTGATTTGCGGATTTTCTGATTATGGAAGCAAAACCGAAGAAAAGAACAATTTCCGTTGCCCATTCGCCCGATTCCGATGATGCCTTTATGTTTTATGGCTTGGCGACCAATAAGCTGGAGATTGACAATCTTAAATTTGAACACACATTAAAAGACATTCAAACCTTAAACGAAGACGCGCAACGCGGCGTTTACGACGTAACGGCAATCAGCTTTCACGCCTATGCTTACGTCGCCGACAAATACGCGCTGCTTCCGCACGGCGCGAGCATCGGCGATAAATACGGACCGATTCTTGTTTCAAAAGAGCCGCGCTTGCCGAAAGACATCGGCAAAATGATGATTGCCATTCCCGGCGAGATGACGAGTGCGTTTCTTGCACTGAGAATTTACAATCAGGATTTTGAATACAAAGTCGTGCCGTTTGACCAAATCATTGGCGAAGTAAAAAAAGGCAAAGTTGACGCCGGACTTCTGATTCACGAAGGACAGCTTTACTATAAGCAAGTCGGACTCGACAAAGTGATAGATTTGGGCGAATGGTGGTATGAAAAAACCGGCTTGCCTTTGCCGATGGGCGGAAATGTCATCAAGCGCGATCTCGGCGAAGAATTAATGCACGAAGTCTCCAATCATCTGCGCCGCAGCATCAAATACTCGCTTGACCACCGCGAGGACGCGCTCGCTTATGCGATGCAGTTCGCGCGCGATATGCAGCCGGAGCTTGCCGACCGTTTCGTGGCGATGTGGGTTAATGATTTAACGCTCGACTATGGCGACCGCGGGCGGGCGGCTGTGCGGCTTCTGCTCAAAGAAGGCTACGAGAAAGGCATTATTCCAAATCAAGTCGAAGTCGATTTTGTCGAATAGCAACGATTATTTAATGTAAAACAGAAAAAGGTTGGCTTATTATTTTAAGCCAACCTTTTTCTATCGATACTTTTCGATATTAATTATTATTTTTACGATTCTGCCGCTGTTGTTCTCTGATATGCTCCCGCTCGGCTTTAGTTGGCGGCGGTTTTCCGCGTTCGCCCCAATAATATTTCTTCGTCATAAAAACCAGGATGAGACTGCCGACAATAGTCAGCGCAATAATTAAGAGAAAAAACCAGATTAAATTGTTCATAAAAGCGCGACTGTTTCGTTTCTTAAATAATACCTTCCGGCGCGCCAAATTGAAATCAAAAATAACACCGAGCATTTTTTGCTTTCGGTTTTTGATAAAATTTCAAGCAGCCGTTTTAAAGGTCGCGCTCGTCTGATTACGTTAAAGCCTTGGGAATTAAGTTTTAGGATTAGGCGTCGGGAAGTAAAATTTTCAACGCTTTTTTATTTTCTAACGCCTAAAACCTATCTTTGCATTAATTCGGGCGGAAGCTGACGGTCAATCTTTGGTCGCTCTTTCAAATCCGCCAGTTCCCACATCGTCAGAAAAATTGTCCGCGCCACCGACTGCATTTTGTTGTAATCAATTTTCTGCGGCTCGTCGCCCGGCTGGTGATAATCTTCGTGAACGCCGTCGAACCAGAACGTAATCGGAATTCCCTTGAGCGCGTAGTTGAAATGGTCTGAACGGAAAAAGAAACGATTCGGGTCTTTAGTGTCGTCGTAGCGAAAATTGTAATTGAGTTTCAGATAAGCGTCGTTAACGCTTTTGACTTCCGCGCCGAGCGTCGAACTCATCATCTCCGAGCCGATAACGTAAATTTCATTTTCGCCCGACAAATCCTTATTTTTCGGATTCGTGTCATCCGCTTTTCTGCTGCGCCCAATCATATCTATATTTAATTGTGCGACGACGTTTTTTAAGTCGACCGTCGGGTAATTCGTAAAATACTGCGAACCCCACAAACCTTTTTCCTCGCCGCAATGCCAGACGAACAGAATCGAACGCTTCGGGCGTTTCGCCGATTTTGCAAGAGCTTCGGCAATTGATAAAATTCCGGTCGTTCCCGAACCGTCGTCATCCGCACCGTTGTTGATTCGGTCGGCTAACTGCGTGTTCTGGCTAATGCCGATATGGTCGTAATGCGCGCCGACGGCAACCATTTCCGTTTTCAAAATCGCATCCGAGCCTTCCCAAATCGCCACGACATTTTGCGTATAAACTTTTTCGGGTTTTACCGCCGCGTTAAAGCTGACCGTTTTATTAGCGTCAAAAACCACTTCCGCGCCCGCGCCGTTCATTGTTCGATAGGGCGCGCGGCTGGCGTCCGCCAAAAGCATATCGCCCGCTCTTTGCGAAATGAAAATCGCAGGCAGAGAAACTTCCGTGCGGAACTTTTCGACGAACGCGCGCGGCGCGGCGGAAGACGCTCTTGAAATTCTTTCCCAATCTTTCTGCGCGTTGTTCGATGCGACGATAATAACGCCGACAGCGCCTTTCTGCTTGGCATTCGTCAACGGGTCAATCCAATCCGTGCCGCGTTTTCCCGCCAAATCCGCCTGCGTTACGCCTGCCGGAAGAGCGGTTGCAAAAGCGCGCGTCGGAATGCCGTCACTGTAGAGGACGACGATTTTCCCGCGTGCGTCAACATTCCGCAGTGCGTCAACGTCTTTGGATTTAACGAGCCAGCCGTTGCCGCCGTAAACGAGCGGCGCGGAAATCGCGCTCGTCGTGCCGCCACTCATACGATAATAATCTTCGCCGTATTTGAGCGTCTCGCCGCCGATTGTCAAACTCGACGCCTGCGCGTCAGGCGTTTCACGAAGCAGCGCGATTTTCTGATAAAAAGTGCCGTCGTCGCCCGCCGGCTTAAAACCCCAGCGCGACAGATTCATACCGATAAATTTCGCCGTCGTATCCAGCCCGCGCGAAGGCGTGTCGCGCCCTTCCATCTCGTCGGAGGCGATAAAATATAAATAATCCGACATTTGTTTGGCGGTAATATTTTCTGCCGCTTTGCGCGCCGCCGATTTTGCTTTCGTCGCCGTTTGCGCTGCCGCAACGGATGGAAAAACAAAAGTTAAAATTAAAAATAGTGCGAGTAAATTTTTTGCTGCTGAATTGTTTTTCATTATGCCTCTAGAGTGAAATTTGTCTTTGTTTCTACGCGAGTTAAGCGGAAATTGTTTCGCTTGTCGCGATAATCGAGATTTTGTTTTTATCGGCGAGCGCGAGCATTTCTTCTCGGTCGAAAATCAAAGTTTTCTCTGCCGTCAAAGAAAGACAAGTCGCGCCCGCTTGAATCATTGTCTCAATGGTCGGAATGCCGACGACCGGAATATCAAAACGCATATCTTGATTCGGCTTGGCGACTTTGACGACCGTGAGTTTTCCTCGCGCAAGCTCTCCGGCGCGTTTTACGCAAGCGTCCGTGCCTTCCATCGCTTCGACAGCAACACACGCTTTGGCGCGCACGACAATCGTTTGCCCTAAATCGAGCCGCGCAATCTCGCCCGCGATTTTCAAACCATATTCGATGTTTCCCTGTTCGGTTTCGTTCGGTCGGCGGCGCGTCAAAACACCTTCGCGCGCCAGGTAATCCTTCATAAAATATGTCGAATCAATCAATTCGATCCCTTCCTTGGCAAGTTCGTCGGCAATGCCGCCGATAAGCGCGTTGGTGTTTCGGCGCGGCAGATTGTAAAGCATTTTCAGCATTCGCACGTCGGGCAGCGCGCCGGAGAAAATCTGCACGTGCTTAACTTGTCCAGCCATAATCGCTTTCGTTACGTTTTCGCGTTTGAAAAAAGAAATCATTTTTCCCAATTGTCCGATGCCGACCCAGACGACTTTTTCGGCGACCGCTTCGATGCTTTTGTCGGTTTCCTCACGAATAGCGACAACCGACAAGGACGCGCCCGCCCGACGCGCGCCTTCAACAACCAAAAACGGAAATCTGCCGTTTCCCGCTATAAGTCCAAAATTCATCTTTTGTCTTTAAGTAAAAATCAATTTCGCGCCGGCAATCAGCAAGCCGGCAGCCAAAACGCGCCGTAATGTGAGCGAGTTAAAGCGAAAACTTCCAAAGGTCGAACCGATGATACCGCCGATGACAGCTGCGAGAATCCAAAGCCACACATTTTGCGGTAAATTTGAAATCTGTGAATCTTTACCGAGAAGCCAATTTCCCAAAAGACCGGAAATCGAATTTACAAGAATAAACAACGCCGAAACGCCCGCCGCTTTTTTCGTTTCCGTCCAATTCATCAAAAGCAAAATCGGTGTCAGAAAAATTCCGCCGCCGACGCCGACAAGTCCAGACACGAAACCCAAAATTGCGCCGATGATTAAACAGATCCAGACGCGAGGCGCGCGAGGCTCAAGCCCGGATTTTAAATTTATCGCCAGACGAATCGCTGCGAGCATCAAAACCGCGCCGAGAATTATTTTATAAATTGCGATGGGAAGATGAATCATTCCGCCCAGAAATGCAAATGGAACAGAGCCTGCGGCAAACGGCAAAAAGATTTTCCAATCAAAATGCCCGGCGCGATAAAACTGCACGAAGGCGATTGAGGCGACGAAGAGATTTAAAATCAAAGCCGTCGGGCGCGTAATGTTCGGCTCGACGGCGAGCAAAGCCAGCACTGCCAGATAACCCGACGCGCCGCCGTGTCCGACCGACGAATAAAGAATGGCGACGAGAAAAATCGCCGCAACTATAACGACTGCGGAAAATTCAATCATTTAACTTTATAGATTGTTATCGGCAAACCCGAACCGTCGTCGAATTCAATTCCTGCTTCGACGCCCAAAACGGCAAGCTCTTCGGCTGTTTTATCTGATTCATAACGAGCGTAAATCGCGCCGAGCGCATAGGGCGCGCCGCTTCCGTTAGCGTAAAAGCGCGTATATTCCTGAACGTAGCGATACGAACTTAAACCGAAAATTCCCTTTTTATTGGCGATTAAAATGTCGCCGCGAAAAGTTTCAAAATCTTCCTCGTCGTCGGCGCGCAGAAAATAATTTTCCTTTAGTTCCTTGTGCAGCAATAAACCGAAGCGAAAAATTTCCGCAACCGTTTCAAGTGATATTTTCTTTTTCGTCTTCAGCAGAAAATCCTGCACGGCAACGCCCAAACTCGCCGAGCCTGACACGCCCAAAAAGTTGTCGCGGTATTTGTAGATTTTTTCGTGATTGACGATATAAGCGGCTGATTCTTTGGTGTTTCCGTAAGTCGTTAAAGTATCGGCGGCGATAACCGTATCATTATTTTTTTTGATGACGACGATTGTTGACATAAGTTTTCAGACGTTTCGGGCAAATGATTTCGGCTGCACGGAAGCGAGCCATTCGTTCCATTTTTCGAGCGCGAGGTTGACTTGTACTGCGTGACGCTCGCGTTTGTTTCGATACTTTTTGCGAAGTTCGAGCGGTAATTCTTCGAGCAAGCCAAACGTGATATTGACGGGCTGAAAATTTTTCGTCTCGACGTTTGCGACATAGCGGCACAGCGCGCCGATTGCCGAATTTGTCGGCGCGCTTACGAGATTCTCGCCGTTTGCCAGACGCGCCGCATTTACGCCGGCGAGCCAGCCCGTTCCGACCGATTCGACATAACCTTCGACGCCCGTAATTTGTCCGGCGAAAAATAAATTCGCGCTATTTTTCGTCTGCAAAGTCGCGTTTAAAATCTTCGGCGAATTAATAAAAGTGTTGCGGTGAATTTGCCCGTATTGCAAAACGTCGCAGTTCTCTAATCCGGGAATCAACTGCAAAATTCGTTTCTGCTCGCCGTAGCGCAAATGATTTTGAAAACCGACAAGGCTGTAAGCATTCGCCATTAAATCTTCCTGCCGCAATTGGACGGCGGCATACGGCTCAAAGCCTGTCGAAGGCAACGGCAAACCTTTCGGTTTCATACAACCGAAACGCAGAGTATCGACGCCTCGCCGTGCAAGTTCTTCAATCGGCAAACACGCCTCGAACCATTTCGTATCTTCAAATCTTTTGAGCGGAACTGATTTTGCTTCAACAAGCGAACTATAAAACACTTCGTATTGCTCCCGATTAAACGGGCAATTTATATAATCATCGCCGCCTTTGCCGTAACGCGCGGCGCGGAAGGCAACCGACATATCAATCGAATCTGCCGCGACAATCGGTGCAATTGCGTCATAAAAATAAAGCTGGTCATCGCCCGTCCATTTCATTATTTCCGTCGTCAAAGCGTCTGACGTTAAAGGTCCTGTCGCAACGATTGTAATTTCATCGGGCGAAATTGATTTAGCTTCTTCGCGGACGATTTTAATATTCGGATGACGCTCGATTTTCTCCGTAACGTATTCGGAAAACTTAGCGCGGTCAACCGCCAGAGCCGCGCCAGCCGGAATTTTAGTTTCCGCTGCCGCTTCCATTACAAGTGATTTTCCGCGCCGCAATTCTTCCTTCAAAAGATACGGCGCAGTTCCCGCTTCATCGGTTTTCAGAGAATTCGAGCAAACGATTTCCGCCAATTTATCGGTGCGGTGCGCGGGCGTTTGCAGAATTGGACGCATTTCAAAAAGTTTCACCTGCGCGCCCGCCGTTGCCGACTGCCAAGCCGCTTCGACTCCAGCCAAACCGCCGCCGATGACGTTTATTTCCTTCATAAATTATTAATCGTAATAACTAAAACTTAAATAGTGAAGTTTGTAATAAATAATAAAGCATTCGATTACGAATCGAAAGCTCTTAATTTGCTTTGGTTTTACATAGATTGCTCGGTCGTTTGGAGCAATGCTTGACACGAGCCGCTGCGGAAAAGTATATTTTGTAATTCGGCTTGCCGATTTTTGCCATCCTAGCTCAGCTGATAGAGCATTCGATTCGTAATCGAAAGGTCGTGGGTTTGAATCCCATGGATGGCTCCACAATTACCATAAATAAATCAATGGCTTAGGAAAATAAAAAGGCATTAGAAACGATGCCTTTTTATTTTTGTGTGCCAAATGTGTGCCAACTTCAAAAACGACTGTTTTCTTATGTCAATCGCAACATAAACTCTGTCGAGTTTTTTAAGAAATAATCAACGGTTGGAATTTTGCGCGGGCGGCTTAGGAAGATTTCTGTACTTCATCGAGATATTCTCAGTTCTAACTATTTCCCACTTTCGTAGCGCCCAGCCGGTTTTTAGCTCCCAGTTCGTGCGAATTTGTCCGGCGAGGTAACGCTGGTCGCGCGCATTTGAAGCCGATCTGGTTTTGATGTCTAAGACGATCGTCGCTCGCTCGCCTTCCATCTGTTTCTCAACGACGGCAATCTCTTTCGGTTCTGTTTCGACAAATGTCCAACTGATCGGCTCGGCGGCTCCGTTCTCTTCCGGCACTTGCCCGACGCGCGCGTAATTGATCCGCTCGTGAATCATCTCTTCGGTAATTTCGGGTAAGTCGTTTGACGCGGAAGCAGGCGGATGTTTAGTCCCAAAGTGTGATGGTGTAGAATGCCCTACACTTTTCATCAAGGAGACACTATGGGACAAATTCTACACGGCTGCGCCGCAACGACAGCGACACTTCGCCGAGCAATACAAAATAGTCATGAAAGCTTAAAAGCAATGGCATCTCGTTATCACATCAATGCCAAAACAGTTGCTAAATGGCGTAAACGAACTACGGTTGAAGATCAACCAATGGGTCCTCTTCAACCACATTCAACTGTTTTGACCGCTGAACAGGAAGCAACGATCGTGGCTTTTCGCCGCCAAACGTTGTTACCACTGGACGATTGTTTATACGCTTTGCAGCCGAGCATACCAAATTTAACCCGTTCAAGTTTGCATCGGTGTTTGCAGCGGCACGGCATCAGCCGTTTACCGGAAATCGAAGGCGACAAGCCGGTCAAGAAAAAGTTCAAGCAATATCCGATTGGCTATTTTCACATTGATATTGCCGAAGTTTGTACCGAAGAAGGACGACTTTATTTGTTTGTCGCCATTGACCGAACCTCGAAGTTCGCCTACGCCGAACTGCACACGAATCAAACTCGTGACACGGCTTGCCGCTTTTTACGACAGTTGATTGCGCTCGTGCCTTATCACATCCACATTATTTTGACCGATAATGGCATTCAATTTACCAATCGTCAAAAAGATAAATGGGCGTTTATGCATTTGTTTGACCGCATCTGCCGTCAAAACGAAATCGAGCATCGCCTGACGAAAGTCAATCACCCGTGGACGAACGGACAAGTCGAGCGAATGAATCGAACGATCAAAGAAGCGACCGTCAAGCGTTATTATTACGAAACGCACGAGCAACTAAAAGAGCATTTGAAACTTTTTCTCGCGGCTTACAATTTTGCCCGGCGGCTCAAGACTCTTAAAGGGTTAACGGCTTACGAATATATCGTCAAATGCTGGCAAAATAACAAAGAACGTTTTAAGATTTACCCAAACCACGACACTTTGGGACTAAACACCTAGTGCACATAAACGATAATACATTCGAGTCTGGAAACTCGGAATTGGAAACGGACAGGGAGCAAGGCGAAAATCTGTTCCAGCAGATTATAATGGAGATGGCAAGACCGATGTAGTGGTATTTCGTCCGTGTTCAAATATTTGGTATCAACAGAAAAGCACGGAAGGATTCAGTACTGTTCAGTTTGGAGCAAACGGAGATAAATTAACGCCTAATGCTTTCGTTCCTTAATAATTAGAGCTATCTCTGTCTAAATTATCCAGGGAATTTAAGCTATGTGATAGCCTTTGCTTTAACCAATTGATTCGTTCAAACTAAATTCCCTTGCGGATTTGTTAAGAAGTATATATTTAGCTATTGTAGAAAAAGTATAAGCCAAATCATTTTCTAGCTGGAGAATACATTGATGAAAATCTGTCCGACTTGTCATCAAACAGCAGCCGATAAT
Source organism: Acidobacteriota bacterium (assembly GCA_030948995.1). Classification (GTDB taxonomy): domain Bacteria; phylum Acidobacteriota; class Blastocatellia; order Pyrinomonadales; family Pyrinomonadaceae. The sequence goes on along the minus strand of JALYZF010000151.1, from coordinate 4,407 downwards.
GCTACATTCTGTGGTAATGACGGAACGCCGCTGGTTGCTTCGGCAGTAAACGTTCCTGCTTCTCCTTCGCAACCCGTTTACCAGTCCGCGCCGCCGTCTGCTCAGCCGCAAACTTCCGTCCCAAATCAGCACGCCTCACAACACACGCATGACCCAAACACACCGATTGAACGGATTCATTGCCAGTGGTGCAATGCAATGAATGAGAAAACTGCTGTGTCATGTCGTACGTGCGGCGCACCTTTGGACATCAAAAATTTAGTGAGTGAATCCGGCTGGCGAGAAGCTCCGCGAATTAAGGATATGACCGAGATTCGCTTTGGGCGCAGCACTTGTCAGGTCGAGGGCGAGATTGTTCCCGTCGCTGAGATAAACCTCGCGCCAAATGATTCAATATTTTTCGAGCATCATGTTTTGCTCTGGAAGGACGACGCAACGCCAATGAGTGTGATGAGTTTGCAGGGAGGAATCAAACGCGCTCTTGCCGGAATGCCTTTCGTTATCAGCATTGCCAGCGGTCCCGGACGGGTTGCTTTTTCAAGGGATGCTACTGGGGAGCTTGTCATTTTACCACTCCATCCCGGAATGGAACTCGACGTTCGCGAACACGCTTTTCTGCTTGCCTCACACCACATCAATTATTCGTTCATCCGTATTAAAGGTTTGCGAAATATTTTATTCGGCGGGCAAGGAATGTTTATGGATAGGTTTGTGACGGGCAATGAGCCGGGCTTGCTGATACTGCACGGTTACGGCAACGTTTTCGAGCGGACGCTGAAATCAGGTGAAAGTATTATGTTAGAGCCGGGTGCGTTTCTTTACAAAGATTCGACCGTCACGATGGATGTTGAATTTCAACAACTGACAACCGGTTGGTTTGGCGGCACGGGAATGAGTCTTGCGCGAATGACCGGACCGGGACGAGTCGGCATTCAATCAATGTATGTGCATCACAATACGGATTAAATCTTGTAGATATTAAGCGAGGTAAGCTGTGCCGAATATTCAGCTTGAGCGTTCTTATACTTGCGATTGGTGTAATGCAATAAGCGATGGCAGCCAACTGGCGTGTCCGGGTTGCGGCATTTCAATCGACGTTCAAAAAATCATCACCAAATCCGGCTGGATTGAAATGCCCGGACGTAAAGATATGTCGAAAATTCAATTCGGCAATTCTTTTCTACAAATTGAAGGCGAATATGTGCCGGTAGCAGATTTCGGGCTTGCAGCAGGTGATGGAGTTTATTTTACGCATCACGTTTTGCTTTGGTCAGACACACGGGTCAAGGTCAGCACAATGTTGCTCAAAGGCGGGTGGAAACGTCTTTTTGCCGGATTGCCATTGATTATGACACAGGCAACCGGACCCGGACACATTGCCTTCTCGCGCGATGCGCCCGGCGAAATGATTGCGCTTCCCATTGAACCCGGACAAGCCGTTGATGTGAGAGAGCATATCTTTTTAGCCGCAACGCACAGCATAACTTACGACTGGTTTTCAACCAATATTTGGTTTACTACCAAAAACGGCGACGAACGGGAAACTCATTATCCGGTTGGAATGTTCATGGATAGATTTTTCGCGCCGCAGTCACCCGGCTTACTGCTGCTTCACGCACACGGTAATGCTTTTCTGCGTCATCTAGCACCGGGTCAATCAATTCTCGTTAAACCGACAGCATTGCTTTTTAAAGATCCGACTGTGCAGATGCAGTTGCACATTGAATACCCAAACGCGGGCGGCAATGTTTGGAGTTTTTGGAACTCCTACACGCATCGCCATCTGTGGCTCAGACTTTTCGGTCCTGGGCGCGTTGCGGTGCAATCAGCTTACGAAAAAATGGAAGATAACGGGCGCAACGTTTGGAGTCATTCAGGTGCTTCCGAACAAAGTTGGTAATTTATAGGTTAAAGTCAATAATTCATCGTATTCTGTAGCAGGCTACAAACTTATATTGCTTTCCCAACATGATTTATTGCGAAACCTTCTGTAGAAAGCTTCAACCAAAATATGATTTCAGCAAATTCCTGTTACATTCGTCGCAAGTATTTATTTATTATAACCTTCTTTCTCCTGTCAGTACCAGGGGTTTATGGAGCGGTCGGTGAAGAGGCAGCTAGATGGGAGCGGCAAGCAAGAAATGTTTCCATCGTTCGTGACGACTGGGGCATTGCCCATGTCACAGGCAAAACGGACGCTGACGCTGTATTCGGGATGATTTATGCCCAGGCGGAAGATGATTTTAACCGCGTCGAAACTAATTATCTCAACTCAATGGGACGACTTGCCGAAGCAGAAGGGGAATCTGCCGTCTGGCGCGATTTGCGAATGAAAATTTTCATCCAGCCGGAAGCACTAAAAAAGAAGTTGGCGACAAGTCCTTTATGGCTGCAGAAGCTGATGATAGCTTGGGCGGACGGGCTGAATTTCTATCTTGTAAAACATCCCAAGGTTAAGCCGCAAGTAATTACCAGGTTCGAGCCTTGGATGGCACTCTCATTTACCGAGGGCAGCATCGGCGGCGACATCGAAACAATCAACCTCGGACAGCTCCAATCCTTTTATGGATCTGAGCCAGCTACGGCGAAATTGGAAGAACCTCAACTCCCGTTTGAACCAAGCGGTTCAAACGGAGTAGCAATTGCTCCGAAAAATACCATTGACGGGCATGCCTTGCTGCTGATAAATCCGCACACCTCGTTTTATTTTCGTTCGGAATTGCAGGTTACCAGCGGTGCAGGTCTTAATGCTTACGGTGCCACAACCTGGGGGCAGATCTTTATCTATCAAGGGTTTAACGCGCATCTTGGTTGGATGCATACTTCTAGCTCGGTTGATGCGATAGACGAATGGCGTGAAACTGTTTTGAAAAAGGGCGATAAATACTTCTACAAGTTTGGCAAAGAGGAGAGACCCCTGATGACATCAATTATCAGAGTGCCATATAAGAGTTCAAACGGGATGGCGGAGCGGACATTTACAGTTTATCGCACGCATCACGGTCCGGTCATAAGACGCGACGATGCGACCGGGGATTGGATTAGCGTTGGACTGATGAATGACCCAGTGAAAGCATTAACACAGTCTTTTACCCGAACAAAGGCGAGAAATTACAAGGAATTCCGGCAGGTGATGCAGCTTCATGCAAACTCGTCAAATAACACTATTTATGCTGACTCGGACGGGAATATCGCATTTTTTTACCCTAATTTCATTCCGCGTCGAAATCCTAAATTCGATTGGACAAAACCTGTTGACGGAAGCGATCCGGAAAGTGACTGGAAGGGTTTGCTCTCGTTTGAAGAATCACCCAATTTGTTCAATCCGGCGAGTGGATGGCTTTATAACAGCAACAACTCGCCATGGTCAGCCGCCGGTCCGAGCAGCCTGAAGCAGTCAGATTTCCCGAAATATGTCGATAACGGTATTGAATCAGCGCGCGGTCGGCATGCAATTAGGGTGCTTGAGAACCGCAGGGATTTCACGCTCGACAAGCTACGTGAGTCCGCTTATGACAGTTATCTGCCGTGGTTTGAAAAGACCGTTCCGGCACTCATCGCAGCGTGGGACGAATTGCCTTTAAATGATCCGTTAAAGACAAAATTAAAGAATCAGATTACCGTCCTGCGGGAGTGGAACTTGCGCTGGTCGACTGATTCGGTTGCAACTTCGCTCGCGGTATTCTGGGGCGTAGAGATTATTCGCATTATGGGTCCGAGTCCAGGCGTTCCATCAGAGGAAAATGTTGTGACAAAGGCAACATCCGCTCAGTTAGTTGAAGCATTAATGCATGCTTCGGACAGGCTCACGGTGGATTTCGGAAATTGGCGAACGCCTTGGGGCAAGATCAATCGTTTTCAGCGGATAACAGGAGACATTGTGCATCCTTTCAGCGATGCCGCGCCAAGTATTGCCGTCGGATTTACGTCAGGAAATTGGGGTTCTCTCGCCTCATTCGGCGCCGCTCCAACCCGCACTACCAAAAAATGGTACGGCACAAGCGGCAATAGTTTTGTTGCTGTTGTTGAGTTCGGCAAAAAGATTCGTGCTAAGGCGGTCACAGCAGGCGGTGAAAGCGGCGACCCAAAATCTCCGCACTTTAACGACCAAGCATTTCGCTATTCAAAAGGCGATTTGCGGGAGGTATATTTTTATCCGGCGCAACTCAAAGGTCATGTTGAAAGGAAATACATTCCCGGGAATTAAGAGGAATTGATTGAAATTCTAAGATTGGTAAAACAATCAGAAATACACTTTCAAGAAAAGAAAACATTTCTTTGTCTCATCTATAAAGACGGTTTCGGTGTCAAGCGGAAATCAAGCACACCTTTACCCGTTCGCCATTTGCGGCATTCCGTGTTTCCCGATTTAAGCTGGTAAACGATTGATTCGTCACTTTGTTTAAT
>JALYZF010000150.1 GCA_030948995.1 Acidobacteriota bacterium | reverse complement strand
TCTTTATCTAATTCTTCAAAAGTCAAAGGAGACATATCATTTTTCTCTGTCTCGTTTACAATGAAACCACATCCGCTGACTTTTTTGTTTATAACCACAAACCGTCCTTTTTTATCACCGAATTTCTCCTTAATTACGGCTTCATAAACGGCATATTCTTCCCTTTCTTCAACATATCTATTCAATGCGGTTGATATTTTCGGTTGAATTTTTTTCTTCGTTTGCACAGCATTTTTTTTCTGTGCATCGGCAAAATTAACAAACAAAAATACAAACATCAAAAAGGCTGCAATTTTGTTAAGCATTAAGTTTTCCCCTTCGTTACACTATCTGCAATTGTCTTTCGCGCAGATAATTTATTCTGTCACGGATTTCGGCGGCTTGCTCGAATTTCATTTCCCTTGCCGATTGGCGCATTTCCAATTCCAGATTCGCAATTGTTTCTCTCAATTTTTGCGGCGAGTATTCTTCAAATTTGTTGAATTCAAGCGGAATTTTGAAGTAATCGGCTTCGTAAGCGGTAACCAAGGTTGATTCGATAGATTTAACAATTGTCGTCGGTGTAATTCCATTCTCCGTGTTGTATTCTTCCTGAACTTTGCGGCGGCGCTCGGTTTCGTCAATCGCTCGTTTCATCGAATCGGTAATGCGGTCGGCATACAAAATTGCGATGCCGTTCGAGTTGCGAGCGGCGCGTCCCATTGTTTGAATCAAACTTCTTTCCGAACGCAGAAAACCTTCCTTGTCGGCATCGAGGATTGCTACAAGCGACACCTCAGGCAAATCCAAACCTTCCCGCAGAAGATTGATTCCAACCAAAACGTCAAACTCGCCGCGCCGAAGATTTCTCAAAATTTTAATTCGTTCGAGCGTTATGATGTCAGAATGCAAATACTGGACCTTGACACCGACTTCGGAAAAATATTCGGTTAAAGACTCCGACATTTTTTTCGTCAGAGTAGTTACTAAAACGCGCTCGTTTCTTTCGGCGCGCAAGCGACATTCTTCCAGAAGATTGTCAATCTGTCCTTTAACGGGGCGTACTTCGACAACTGGGTCAAGTAGTCCGGTCGGTCGAATAATCTGCTCGACGACTTCGCCGCCGGTTTTTTCCAACTCGTAATTTCCCGGCGTCGCCGAAACGTATATTGTCTGCCCGATACGCTCGTTAAATTCTTCAAAATTAAGCGGTCGGTTATCCATCGCCGACGGCAGACGAAATCCGTATTCGACCAAATTACTTTTGCGCGAGCGGTCGCCTTTATACATCGCTCCCAATTGCGGAATCGTCTGGTGAGATTCGTCAATGACGATAATCGCATCTTTTTGAAGATAGTCGAGCAGAGTCGGCGGCGGCGCGCCCGCTGGTTTTCCCGTCAAATGCCGCGAATAATTTTCGATGCCGCGACAAAAACCCATTTCCTTTATCATTTCGAGGTCATACATCGTTCGTTGATGTAGGCGCTGCGATTCGACGATTTTTCCTTGCTTTATCAATTCTTCTTCCCACCAGATGAGTTCATCTTTAATAGTTTTGATTGCGCGTTTGACAGTCGGCTTCGACATTACATAGTGAGTTTTCGGGTAAATCGGCAGACGCGATTCGTGTTTATAAATTACTTCACCGAGAAGCGGGTCAATCGTCGATACCGAATCAATCTCGTCGCCCCAAAATTCGATTCGATACGCTTTGTCCTGATAACTCGGATAAACTTCGACGACATCGCCACGCACGCGGAAAGTGCCGCGCTCGAATTCGATATGCGAGCGTTCATACTGCAATTCGACCAGCCGTTTCAAAAAATCTTCGCGTTTCAAACGCTGTTTCGGCTCGACAAATAAAATCATTCCGAAATATGCGTCCGGGTCGCCCAGACCGTAAATGCAGGAAACCGATGCGACGACAATCACATCGCGCCTTTCAAACAAAGCGCGCGTTGCGCTAAGACGAAGACGGTCGATTTCTTCGTTTATTGTCGCTTCCTTTTCAATATACAAATCGGACGCCGGAACATACGCTTCCGGCTGGTAATAATCGTAATAAGAAACAAAATATTCGACGGAGTTTTCGGGGAAAAATGTTTTGAATTCCTGATAAAGCTGCGCCGCCAGAGTTTTATTATGAGCCAGAACGAGCGTCGGACGCTGGACTTGCTGGATGACGTTGGCGATTGTAAATGTCTTGCCGCTTCCCGTTATTCCGAGCAAAACTTGGTCTTTGGTGTGTTTGTTTAATTCTGTGACGATTTGCTCAATCGCCTGCGGCTGGTCGCCTTTCGGCTCGTTGTCTGAAGTTAATTTAAATTGCATTGACAAAAAAATAAGGTTACGAAGTTTTTATATATTTTACTCCGTAACCCTTTAGTCTGTCATTTCGGTCGATAGGTTTTAAGCCGCGACCAAACCGATTTCTTCAATTATTTTTTCAGCTTCTTTTTGCAATTCCTTCGACAGTTTTTTCTCTTCAACCATTAAAAAAAGTTTGTCGAGAGCCGCTTGATTTTTTGTAATTTTGAGGACGTGAAGAATTGCTTTTCCGACGTTTTTATTTTTGTGATTTTCGAGCGCTCGAAAAAGCTCTTCGGTTTCGCCCGCTTTAATTAACAAAGCCATCAAAACAAATGCATCATAAGAATATTTTTCGTCGCCGTGAACCAGACGTTCAAAAGACATTTTAACAATTCCGCTCTCTATCGCCGCTCGCGCTGCCTGCACCATTCTGCCTTTCTCGTCCGATTCAAAAATGCGACTCCAAGCATCCGCGCGGTCAATAGTCAATTTTGAAAGAGCGCGCGCCGCCGCCGCACGAACTTCTCGCGTCGGGTCGGCAGAAGCCTGCAAAATAGTTTCAAAAACCGATTCGTGATTAAATTCCGATAGTATCGAAACGGCTTTTGAACGCAAGTTGGCAGACAAATCATACAAAGCCATTTGGGAAAGGGCTTCGACGGAATTTCTCATTTTGAAGACGGTCAAGATTCTCAAGGCAAGTTCGCGCACCGATTCGTCTTCTTCAAATTCATCTTGCGTCTGCTCGATGGCGCTCATCAAAGCCTGTTCGTTTGAAAGCGGCAGCGGATTGAACGGACGTGATAACTCTAAGCGTTCAATCTTAAAAATCGGCAATATCTCTTCTGCTTTTTTCTCTTCAACTACTTGCAGATTTCTCGCGTCATCGCCCAAAACATTGACAAGTTTTTTTGCCGCAGGCGAATTTTTATTCGTTCGTTTGTTGCCGTTTTTACTGAGCAAATTCTGATTTTTTCTCAGCCATTCCAATTCCTTATCAAAGTCTAATGAATTGGAATCCAAGCTGCTCTTATTTTTTTCGACCTTTTTAATAGCTGCGACAGCGGCAGCTTTTCTTTCCTTTCTGCTCTTGATTACCCAAATAACCGCTCCTGCTAAACCCACTGTTAAAACAAAAAGTGAAATATACCACCACGTAAAATCTTCCGTGCTTTCTTCCGCCGGCACAGGAGCTTCAACCGCCGACATTTGCGCTCGAACGCTTATAGCGGCGGTTAAAAATAATAGTGCAAGGCTCAAACACCAAAACTTGATGTCGCCTGTTTTTGAAATCTTTTTTATAAACATAACAGTTTGAATCTTATTGCCGAACGGAAATAAACACTTTAGTTTAGCAGAAGGCGGAGATAAAAATTTGTTTTTATCGAGGAATTATCAGGGCGGAACGCGCCTAACTTATTATGCACTTTTGAAAATAAAATGTCTATTCAAATTTAACTTTGTTGTTGATTTTTAATACCTTTTTAATGATAAGGCATCCTTAGAAAATAATTTTCGGGAAACTTTACGATTTATGAAATTCATAATAGAGTTACTTATTCAGAATTTATTCAAGCCCTAACCAAATAAAAAAATGTCCACGGTTAAAACAGTTTCGGAAACGAGCGTTGCCGCCTTGTCGCTTGTTCAACGCGGAAAAGTCCGCGATGTTTACAGAGCGAGCAATAATGAACTGCTGCTGGTTGCAACCGATAGAATTTCCGCCTTCGATTGCGTTATTCCGACGCCGATTCCGCGCAAAGGCGCAGTTTTAACGGCACTGTCGGTTTTTTGGTTTAATAAATTGCGCGTTTTGACGGAAAATCATTTAATAACGGCTGATTTCGACGAATTTCCCGAAGAAATACACCGTAACAACGAACAATTGCGCGGGCGGGCGATGCTGGTCAAAAAAACAAAAGTTTTCCCTGTCGAGTGCGTTGTGCGCGGATATTTGGAAGGCTCCGGCTGGAAGGATTATAAAGAAACGGGAAAAGTTTGCGGACATAATCTTCCGGTAAACTTGAAGCAGTGCGATAAACTTCCCGTTCCGATTTTTACGCCCGCGACTAAAGCTCAAAGCGGACACGACGAAAATATATCGGAAACTGAATTTGCAGAAATTGTCGGCGCTGAAACGGCTTCTTTTCTAAGCTCGCTTTCAATTAAAATTTACGAGGAAGCCAGCGCTTATGCGTTAACACGCGGAATAATTATCGCCGATACAAAATTTGAATTCGGTTTGGACGAAACGGGAAAAATTCTTTTAATTGACGAAGTTCTAACGCCTGACTCTTCCCGCTTCTGGTCGCTTGAAAAATATTCGCCCGGCGTTTCGCAGGCTTCTTTTGACAAACAATTTGTCCGCGATTATTTAGAGTCTTTGGATTGGAATAAACAACCGCCCGCGCCCGCGTTGCCGCCGCAGATTGTCGAGGCGACAACCGCGCGCTATATCGCCGCTTATCAGCTTTTAACAGGAAAACAATTGTAAAAAATTGTGCGTTTAACTTAAAAAATTCGCAATTCTGATCGAGTAAACTTATGCAAATGCGAACGCAGATGGAAATATTGATTGAAGAAATGCTTGACGGGCAGATTCTGCTTAACGAAGCGTTGCTGGAATTTGAAAAGATTTATATTCAAAAGGCTTTGCGGCGTTATGACGAACATCTTTCAAATACAGCGAGCGCGCTCGGCATTCACCGCAACACGCTCTCGAAAAAAACCGCGCTATACGAAAACGAAACCAGAACGCCGAAACGCCTTCTGGCAAAACGCGCGCGTTAATTTTTCCTCTCTAAAACCTCAACCGCGTCTCCGATTTTTATTTCTCCCCCGACGTTTTCCGCAATTAAATTCTGCCCGAACATAATTTTTCTCTTGATGCTTCTTTTCGGAATACGATACGTCGCAAGAGTTTTGAGCGGCTCGCCGCCATCAGAAATTCCCGTTTCCTGATTAATCGTCGTTATCACACAGCGACCGCACGGTTTGACCGGATAAAAAACAGTTTCGCCGATTTTGATTTTTTTCCAGTTGTCTTCGGCAAACGGCTCGCTGTCGGAAACGACAAAATTCGGGCGAAAGCGATTCATAGGAATTTTCTTGTTTAGTTTTGTATTCAAATCTTCCAAAGAACCTTCGCCGATCAAAAGAAACGGATATGCGTCTGCAAAACTCACAACGTCTTCGTCGTGGACTTTGTAAAAATAATTAACTTTGCGCCGCGCCTCTACCGGCATTAAAACCAACTTACAAGTCGATTGCAAAACATCAGAAAACCAATCGTTTATTTCCCTTTCATAAACGAAGCCGCGCACTCGACTGCTCCAAATTTTCACGTTCAAATGATTCGAGGCTGACGGCAAAAAAGGAATATCAATACTTTTTCTTTTATCAAAAACGCGAATTCCGTTTTCAATTATTTCCACGCGCACAGTCGCCATTTTAGGGAAATTTCGCTGCGTCAGAAATTCGTTTTTTTCGTTAACGAGCAGCCAGCGACGGTCATATTTTAATCCTTTGTCTTCTACTATTGAGCTATCCAACTTTATTCCGCTTAAAGATTTTATCGGATAAATATTTATTTCTGAAACTTTCATATATTTTCCAAACTTGATTAAAGCGTTATCAGATTTTATGACAAAAGCAATATTATGCTTGACGTTGTTATTTTTTTTATGTATATTAGCACTCATAAGTTTTGAGTGCTAACACAAAAGTTTTTCACTCAAAATTTTAATCAAATTTATTACATTTTAATAAATAAATACAGGAGTTGAAATTTATTATGGCTACAAATATCAAACCATTACACGACCGCGTAATTTTGCGCCGTCTCGATGAAAGCACAGACAAAACCGCGGGCGGACTTTATATTCCCGACACGGCAAAAGAAAAACCGCAAGAAGGCGAAGTTATCGCTGCCGGCGAAGGAAAATACAAAGAAGACGGCACGCGCCAGACTCTGGATGTCAAAAAAGGCGACCGTGTTTTGTTCGGCAAATACAGCGGTTCTGAAATCAAAATCGACGGCGAAGAGCTTCTTATTATGCGTGAAGACGAAATTCTCGGAATTATCGAACGCGCCGGAGCAAACGCAAGCTAGTTCAAAGTTAACCTTTGAACCGAATTATAAAGGAAAGGAGATTATAAAAAGATTATGGCTAAACAAGTTATACACGGCGAAGATTCGCGCGCGGCAATTCTGCGCGGCGTCAATCAACTCGCAGACGCAGTAAAAGTTACATTGGGTCCGAAAGGACGCAACGTTGTTATTGATAAAAAATTCGGCTCGCCGACAATTACAAAAGACGGCGTAACCGTTGCGAAAGAAATTGAATTGAAAGATTCATTAGAAAATATGGGCGCGCAAATGGTGCGTGAAGTTGCTTCAAAAACCAGCGATGTCGCCGGCGACGGAACGACGACTGCAACCGTTCTCGCACAGGCGATTTTCAAAGAAGGCGTTCGCACGGTTGCGGCAGGCGCAAACCCGATGGCGCTTAAACGCGGAATTGAAAAAGCTGTTGAGCAGGTTGTCAACGAAATTCATCGCCTTGCTAAACCTGTTTCGGGCGATTCTATTGCACAGGTTGGAACGGTTTCGGCAAACGGCGATAAAACAATCGGCACAATCATCGCCCAGGCGATGGAAAAAGTCGGTAAAGACGGCGTTATCACGGTTGAAGAATCAAAAACGATGGATACTTCACTCGAAGTTGTCGAAGGTATGCAGTTCGACCGCGGCTATCTTTCACCGTATTTCGTAACTGATCCGGAAAGAATGGAAGCCGTTCTTGAAAATCCGTATATTCTTATCAACGAAAAGAAAGTTTCTTCGATGAAGGATTTGCTTCCGATTCTCGAACAGGTTGCCAAACTAGGCAAACCGCTTCTTATTATCGCTGAAGACGTTGAAGGCGAAGCGCTGGCGACACTCGTTGTCAACAAACTGCGCGGAACATTAAACGTCGCGGCTGTTAAAGCTCCGGGATTCGGCGACCGTCGCAAAGCGATGCTCGAAGACATTGCGGTTATGACGGGCGGAAAAGTTATCAGCGAAGATATGGGCGTCAAGCTGGAAACTATTACGGTTGACGATTTAGGTTCGGCGGCAAAAATCACGATTGACAAAGACAATACGACGGTCGTTGACGGCGGCGGCGAAGGCTCGGCAATCGAAGGTCGCGTTAAATTGATTCGCAATCAAGTCGAAGAAACATCTTCGGATTACGACAAAGAAAAATTGCAGGAACGTCTTGCAAAATTAGTCGGCGGCGTAGCGATTATCAAAGTCGGCGCGGCAACCGAAACCGAAATGAAGGAAAAGAAAGCCCGCGTTGAAGACGCAATGCACGCGACCCGCGCGGCTGTCGAAGAAGGAATCGTTGCCGGCGGCGGCGTAGCCCTCGTCCGCGCATCGAAAATTCTCGACGATTTCAAAACCGATGCCGAAGACGCAGACGAACAAATCGGCGTCAATATCATCAAACGCGCGCTCGAAGAACCGCTTCGTCAAATCGCGCAAAACGCCGGTAAAGAAGGCGCGGTCATCGTCGGAAAAGTTCTCGAAAACAACGACGAAAACTTCGGATTCAACGCTTCGAGCGAAAAATTTGAAGACCTCGTCGCGGCGGGCGTCATCGACCCGGCGAAAGTTACGCGCACAGCTCTGCAAAACGCGGCTTCAATCGCGGGCTTGATGCTCACGACCGAAGCGATGATTGCCGATATTCAGGAAAAAGACGACCACGCCGGCGGCGGCATGGGGGGTATGGGCGGCGGCATGGGCGGCATGGGAATGGGAATGTAATCTGAGATTAAACATTTCAGATTTCAAATTCCAAACTATAAAAAGGCTTCGTTCAATTTTGAACGAAGCCTTTTTGTTATTAAGAAAGGTTTACCGAAATATATTCTGCTTCTGAAACTATATTATCAATGTCGCCTGTTACTCCTTTGTCTTTCAATTCTCGAAGCATAATATCACTACAAACCATTGCTAATTTTGCGCTCCAATTATAACCAAAGGCGCGTATAAAATTTATTCCTGACCTATCTACATTTCTTACTCCAGTAAGTCCAGAGCCATGAACATTCCAATTCATATTTCTATATTCTGTTTCGTAGAAGGTTTCTAAAGTTGAACCAAAATGTCTTTCAACTATTAAACCATGAAATTTATCGGCTTCTATTACATCTTGAAGTAACTCGCTCCGATTAGACCATCTTTTAGGGTGTATATCTTGTGTTGGGTCATTAAGTTTAACCCAACCAAGAATAATTCTTTGCCGTTTAATGTCTGCCTCATTATTATTAACAAAATTTACATAATCAATATATTCCTTAGGAATAGGCTGTTTTATTCGGTTATTAAAAAATTCTATTAAGGCTTTTGCCGATTTTAATTTGGCAGAAGCATCCCAACATCTCATTCGCCAGCCAGATTCATTGGTTTTATCGTAATAAACTAAAATTAAATCAGTTGTAATTTCAAGAAATGAACGCGCGCCACTTATTACTGGTTGGACATCAACCCCTTCATTTAATTTTCTTAACCCGTGCATCCAAGCAATTGCTCGTAAATATAGACCGTTGATTGAAACATCTCTGTCCGATTTAAGAATAATTATTTCCCAAAGAGGATTTACTTTTGTGATTGCAAACTTAAGAACTGTTAGTAATTCTTTGTGGCAATCTCTAGCAAAAATTTCACTCGTTTGGAAATCTGCTTCATCATTAACCATACTCACTTATTTTTAAAATACTCAAACAGAATTAAATAATCACACCAAAGTCATTAATGCATCTTACGCGAGTTGCGGCAGTTCGTTGGTGAGGAAGGAGTTTTCAGAATAAAGATAATCCTCGCCCGATACGTCAATCACGCAAATCATTTTGTATCGTGCGGCTTTTTGTTTTTTTAGAAATGGTCTGAAACGCCAATCGTATCGCGTAGTTTTTGGAAGCCGCGACGGATTTGCGATTTGACCGTTCCGAGCGGAAGTCCGGTTGCTTCGGCAATTTCGCTGTGCGACATTCCGCCGTAAACCGCCATTTGCAGAATCTGTTTTTGCGGAACGTTCATTTTGTCGAGCGCGTCAACGGCAAATTTCATTTCCATATACATCTGGAGTTTTTTGTCGGCGTCGCTCGCTTGATTCAATAAATCGCTTTCATACCGCATAACCGGCAGTTGAAGATTGGTTTTACGCAGGCGGTCAATCAAACGCCGACGCGCAATTAATGTAACGAACGCGCCTTCGGGCGATTTTGTGGCGTCAAAACGAGCGGCATATTTCCAGATGTCTATGAAAATTTCCTGCACCGCGTCTTCGGCGTCTTCTCGGGTTTTTGTAAATTTTCTGGCTAAACCCCATACTAATTTTCCATATGCGGCGAGGCAATCGCTGACCGCCGATTTCTCTTCTCTGGCAATTCTTTGCAGAATATCCGAAGATTCATTACCTTCTTTTATAAATTCAGCAGAGTAACTCATAAATCCCCTTAATCGTATTTGAAAAACCCTTGACTAATAATTGTAGTTTATCTTTGCTTCGTAATCGACGCTTGTTTGCGGTTCTTCCAAAGCAAGTTTGTCGTCAAGCAGTTCGAGTTACCCTACTTTATCTTTTTTCTTGGTTTCTTCGCGTCCCTGCGGCGTATCGATTGATTTACTTCCGCCGACTATATCGCGGTCGTTCGGCTCACCATTGCTTTCGTCGCCGCGCAAAACCTGTCGAACGATTTCATCCGGCATTTGATTAACGGATTCGTCGGAAACTTTTTCGGTGTTCCATTCGTCGCGCTCAGCTTTTGGAAACTCGTCAGATTCTGATTTTTTTTTCGGATGCATTTGTGATTCCTTGCAGATAAAATAAACTGCCCTTGCTCGTATTTGAGTTGTTTATGTAAAAATACGTCCCTCGTTCGATTGGCATAAAGCCGCGTGCATCAAAATAGTATGTAAACTGATTTTAGTGCTGACTTGGGGAGATGTAAGTCAAAATTTATGCCATAAGTTTTTATTTTTAATATTCAATAGTAGCGGATTTATTTTTATTACTATTTTAAACGTGCATTAAAACGAAACATCAAAGCTGTATCAAAACAAAAAGGGTGAATCGAAATTCACCCTTTGCAATTCAAAATCGATTTGAATTTTGTTAGCGGTTCAAATTATTCGGCGCTGACGACGTGATGGAAACTTCCGTTCCCTGCGGTAAGTCAACGTCTCCGCGTCCCTGCAGAATAACAGTTCCTGCTCCTGCTCCCGCGCCGACCGCCGCGCCGATTGCCGCGCCTTGTCCGCCGCCGGCGATTGCGCCGATTAACGCGCCGATTGCCGCGCCGATTCCGGCTCGCGTAACGGTTTTAGTGGTTTGGTTATTGTCACGAACCGTGCCTTCGTTGTTTACAGTTACCGTTTCGCCGTTTGCCAGCCTGACTTGGTCAACAATACCGGCAAATTTATATGTATTGCCATTTGCAAGTCGAATCGTATCGAATTCAAGCGACAGATTTGCTCTACCTGTTACTTGTCCCGAACGCTGCGCGTTTGTTACGCGACCTTCGATAATCGCGCCGTTGAACTCGCTCGGTGAGGTAACTTCCATCGTAAAACGGTCGTTGTTTTGGCTCGCCTTTGTCGAAACCGGCGTTCTCAAAACTGCGGTCAATCGCGTATTATTCGGAACTCCAAAATCATTATTATTATTTGTGTTTTGACCATAATTTTGGTTGTTGATATTTGAAAATTGTGCGGTCGGGTCGGTTTTATCGTAAACACTTGCCACCGTTACCGTCTCATTTCTGTTTTCCAGATAGACGCGGCGCACGACTTTCAGTTGCCCGTTTTGCATCGGGATAAAATTAACATAAAAATCGTTGACTCTGTCTCCCTCATAACTCAAAGCGACGCCGTCGTAAGTTGTATTAGCCGTAATTTTAATGGTGCGACCATTAGCAGTCGTTTCGGTGCGAGCTACGCCGTCGGCATTAAATACAACTTGCGGCGA
The DNA here is from genome assembly GCA_030948995.1 of Acidobacteriota bacterium. Classification (GTDB taxonomy): domain Bacteria; phylum Acidobacteriota; class Blastocatellia; order Pyrinomonadales; family Pyrinomonadaceae. The sequence goes on along the minus strand of JALYZF010000150.1, from coordinate 6,556 downwards.
TAAGCTGGAAGCGACCGTTACCTGTTTATCTCTTTTTTCGATAACCAGCATATCAGGCGAAGTCAGGCGTCTTTCGAGATTTGTTCTGGACCTGTCGCCTTGCGCGCCCGGATAATAAGCTGTAGCGGCTCTGCCGACAACATCGCTGACGTTATCGCTTTGATTGACATTTAAGCGATATGTTCCCGTCAGCATTGAATCGAAACGGCTTTGCGGAACGTATTGACGATTCCAATTCCAGCTAACATTATAATAATTTGAAAGCTGGTCTAAATCCGTGCGGATAAGTTTCCATTGATTTTCCGCGCTTGGCGTAAACCGATAATCGCGCATTACACTATCAATATAATAAGCGCGATTTAAAACTTCTTCGACATCGGCTGGAGTTGCACGTCGCGAGTCGAAGTTTTGTCTCAAACGCGCAGTCGCATTTTCAAAATCCGTAATATAAGAGTAAACCGATTCTTGACTGCGTGTATTGTTCAAAACACTGCTGCCGAATGCCGAATTTATTTCTCGTTTATAAGCGTCCGTGCGAGTTTGCAAGCGTGACAAAACTGCTTGAATATTTCTTTCGTTTGCCCCACCGTATGAACCGCCTATCGTCGCATTCGTATTTCCGACGACAGTCGCCGGATTATTCCAGTTCCAGCTAACATTGTAATAACTTGCCAGTGTGCTTAAATCCGTTCGCAAATAACCCCAATCTCGTTGCGCCGCAGGATTCAAACGGTTATTGTTTATAAATCCTTCGATAACACCGGCGCGATTTAAAACGTCCTGCACGTCATTTGTAACCGAGCGACGCGCGTCAAAATTCTGCTGCAATCGGCTTGTCGCATTTTCAAAATCAGAGATATAAGAAGATATATCGCCGTTATTCGTATTGTTAATCGTGCCGCGATTAAGCGCCCGCGTCGCCGAATTTCGGAAATTTTCAGTTCGGGTTTGAATTCTTACGAGAAGCGTTCTTAAAGTATTTTCGGAAACATTATACGGAAGAGTTTGAGCCGTGCCGGTCGAATTTTCCATACCGTCAGAAATCGGATTCGTCCAACTCCAATTGATGTTGTAATATCTCGCCAGCGTATTTAAATCGGTTCTGACATAACTCCAATTTGTTTGTGCAGCCGTCGATAGACGATTGTTCTGCAAAAACCGATTTATATAAGCGGCGCGATTTAATAAATCTTCGACATCGGCATCCGCTGAATCGCGCGCGACAAATTTTTGTTTTAGAGCATCCGTCGCGCTTTGAAAGTCGCTGATATAATTGTTCGCCGTATTTTCTTTATCGGTATTATTTAATCTGCCGGCGTTGAGCGCACGGCTAACTTCACGCTTAAAAGTGTCAGTTCTGGTTTCGATGCGGTTAAGAAGATACTGAACCTGTCTGTCGGTTGCCGTATAAGCGCGATTTTGCGCCTTCAAATTTGTGACGGGCGCAAGACAAAAAATAAATAAAGCCAAAACGAATGCTTTAATAAATTGCATTTTCATAGATTTCCTCCAAAAGTTTACAGTAGTTTCTCGACCGGATTCAGGAGAGTAAAGTAATCCCGTCGTTTTGATTAACACCACTCTTGCAAGAATCATTCCATTATTTGTTTGAAATTTATAAAGCTGTTAAATCTGCGGCATTATAGTGGCTTAACGAAAACTCTTAAATTTTAGCGACGAATTTTTCCGCAGTAAACCGATACACAATTACTTGTTCCGCGCTAAAACCGGCAATTTTATCGTGAAGATAGCGCCTTTTCCCTTTCCTTCACTGGTTGCGTTAATGGTGCCGTGATGGAGTCTGACAATTTGATTTGTTATTGCCAAGCCCAATCCTAATCCGCCGAAATTTCTTGTGCTGGAAGCATCGGCTTGTCTGAAACGTTCAAAAATAAACGGCAGAAATTCGGCGCTGATACCTTTACCGCTGTCTTTTATAACCATCTGAATGACGCCTGCATTTTCCGTCAAGACGGCTTTTATTTGTCCGCCTGCCGGAGTAAATTTAACCGCATTTGAAAGCAGATTTTGAATTACCAATTTAATTTTTTCATCGTCGCCCAGAATCTTCTGACCGTTTAGCTGATTATCCTTAATCAATTCAATTTGCTTTTCCCGCGCTTTCGGCTCGAATTCTTCGAAAGTATTTTCAAACATTTCAGAGAAATTAATCTCTCTGCCGTCAAAGGTAATTGTCCCTGAAATAATCTGAGAGTAATCAAGTAATTCCTCAATTAATTCAGTTTGCAGACGCAAATTTTTTTCTATTTTTTCAAAAGCGAGTTTTTTAGTATTGCCGGATAAATTTTCCGTCTTTAAGATGTTTGACCAACCGGAAATGGCATTGAGCGGCGTGCGTAGTTCGTGCGATACGACGGCGATAAATTCGTCTTTTGTTTTATTGGCTTGCTCGGCTGAAATGCGGGCTTTTTGTTCTTTTTCAAGCAGAATTTGCTTCTGCTTCTGCAAATCAAAAAGTTTAGCCGCTGTTTTTTCGAGAGTATTACGCGCCGTTATTTCCCAGTGAGTAGCGCTAAAAAGAAGAAAGCTAAAGATAATGCCGCTTATAAAAATTAAAATAGTCCAACCGATACTGGATTGTTCGCCGAATTCAGGCAGAGTGCTGTATTCAAGCGTCCAACGTCTTCCGGCAAGATAAATTTCTTTGGAAGTTGAGTAATTGCCCTCCATATTGCCGACGAACTCTTTATTATCGCCGAGGGCGGTTTGCGCCAATAAATTCTCGTCTTTTTTTTCAATATCGTAGATTTTTATCGCCAAATTATAGCTTTTCGTATTTTTTTGTATTTCACTTAAAAACTCGTTGGCGCGAAACGAACTAAATATATAACCGAGCAAATTTTTTCTTCTTTCTTCTAAATTCGCCGGTATTCTTCCGTTTTTATAAACGGGTAGAAATATTAAAAACCCCGTTTGAGATTTTTTTTCATCTATCTCATCTAACTTTATCTTCGCGCTAATTATCGGCATTGCCGTATCTGTCGCCTGCAGCATTGCCTCGCTGCGATTTTTTTCAGAAGCCAAATCAAATCCTATGAGTTTTTCATTATTTGCGTTTTGCGGTTCTAGAAATAGAACTACCTGATACGATTCTTTTTCAGACTCAGGGGAAATCTTGAAATCCGCGTAGCCTTGTTCTGCCATCGCTTTTGCTAAGGCTTCGCGCTCGGTCGGCAAAATGGTTTTGTTGTATCCAATTCCTTCGATGCCAGCGTAGTTTTTGTCGATTTCCAGACTTTCGACGTATCTTGAAAAACTTTCGCGGTTTGGTTCGACTGACGACTCGATAAAACCGCGACCGCCTTTGAGCAAAGCAGTGTAAAGATTTATTTTATTTTCAATAGCAGATTGAATTAGTCCGACTTCGTTGTTGAATCTGATTGTGTCTTTGGATACCGCGCTGTTATAAAAATTATATGTAACGCCGCAAGTTATAAAAATAGATAATGCTAAAACCAAGTAAGGAAGGATAGCATTTTTTTTACTTTCGTTTTCCCCAAACTTTTCCTCTAAACTATGCACAGACAACTCCCGAAACCTATTTCACATAATATCAATGCCAATTTCGCTTATCCGTTCTCTTGTAAATTAAGCGTTTGCAAAAATTATGCCGCAAAACTTTATTTTTTGGCATTGTAATTTTTTCCGAATAATATAGAAGTTATTTTAATAAAATAATTTTATTAATTCGGTTGTATATTTTAATTACAGGAATGTTTTGAATCGTTGCAAGACAGGCGAAAAGATTAAATATCAAATAAAAATTTTCACTCCGCACAAATACGTTTACAATTATTAATTTATTTGGCATTATTATTGCTCAAAGGCACTGCCGGTAAAATCTTTAGGTAGAGGAGATAAACTATGTCGGAAGAAAACAATACGGGAAATAACTTAATTTGGGCAATAACGACTTTAATAATTGTTGCTATAATCGCGGGAGCTTTATATTACAGCGGCTTTCTTAGCGGCAATACGACGAAAAAAGAGGACGTTCACATAAATGTGACTGCCCCTGCTTCAAGATAATTAATCTTTTCTGCATCTTTAATAAAAAATGTTCGATTTTTAAACTAAAAATCGAACATTTTTTATTTATAGCACTAAACCTTCTCTTCAATTTTGTGACGTTTTATCATTCCATAAAGTCTTGGTCTGTATAAACCCAAAAGATTTGCTGCCGCTTGCTTGTTGCCGTTTGTGCGTTTCAAGGCAGCCGTGACCACTCCATTCTCCAGCGAATCGAAGACGTCTTTTTGTTCGGCGCCTTCGACGGGTTCAGGTAATTTTTCGACAATAAATTTGCCGACTTCTTCAAACAAAGCCGCGCCTTCTAAATTTAAATGACTTGGCAAACCGTTGCCATTCCCGCCCTTTGAAGATTCGGTTGCAGTTACGGAAGTTTCCAAATTTTTTGGTTTATCGTTTTTTGAAATACTAGCAAAAGAAATCGAGCTGTTGAAGTTTTGCGGGATGTTCAATTCGCTGATTTTACCGCCTTTGCAAAGAAGCACTGCTCGTTCGATGACGTGCTGCAGTTCACGAACGTTGCCGCGCCAATTATAATTTAACATTTGGTTATACGCGCTTTCGGAAAACTCGCAGTTTTTATTATATTTTTCGTCGTAAATCTGGAGAAAATGTTCAGCCAGCATCGGCACGTCTTCCATTCTTTCTCGAAGCGGCGGAATTTTAATTTCAATCGTATTAATCCGGTAATATAAATCTTCTCTTAAATTTCCTTCCGCGATTGCGTCGAAAGGGTTGCGATTTGTCGAAGAAATAAGCCGAAAGTCCACTTCGCGTGGCTTGTCGTCGCCGACCCGGTAATAAATACGCTCCTGCAAAACGCGAAGCAATTTCGGTTGCAACCCTACCGGCATTTCGCCGATTTCGTCAAGCAGCAGACTGCCGCCGTTGGCTCGCGCGAGAAATCCTTCCTTGTCAGTGTTTGCGCCTGTAAACGCGCCTTTTTTGTGACCGAAAAGCTCGGATTCAATTAATTCTTTCGGAAGCGCCGAACAATTTAACTTAACGAAAGGTTTTTTTGAGCGGTGACTTTTATAATGAATAGCATTAGCGATGACTTCCTTTCCCGTGCCGGATTCGCCGAGTATCAGAATATTGGCGTCGGATTCGGCAACGCTTTCGATTATCTCGTAAACGTCCTGCATCGAACGGCTGCCGCCGATAACGCCTTGATAAGACGAGCGACTGGCAAGTTTTCCGCGCAGTTCTTTAATTTCTCTTGCCTGCTGTTTGCGCTCAATGGCTTTTTCGATCAGAACGAGAAGTTCCTCAAATTCGACCGGCTTTTCAACATAATAAAAAGCTCCGGCTTTGGTGGCTTCGATGGCTTTTTCCACCGAACCATATCCGGTAACCATAATAATTTCAGTGTCGGGCGATATTTCCTTGCTGCGGTGAACCATTTCGATTCCGCTAAAATCCGGCAGATTGAGGTCGGTTAAAATAATGTCGAACTCTTTTTCCTTGATGAATTCTAAACCTTTCTGACCGTTTTCAGCCGTCGAGACTTCAAAGCCTTCGGCGTCCAATTGAAACTTCATCAGATCTAAGGTCGCCACATCGTCGTCAATTAACAGTGCTTTATTTGCCATAATCGGAAGCTAAAACTTTTACCCAGAGACGGTCTTGAATTAATTTATTATTTAGCCGAAATTCACCTTTATAAATCTAAAATAATTTTACGATTGTCATTTAGATGAGCCGTATATTTATTTATAAAGCTAAAGCGGAGTGAACCGATAAAACATTTCGTATTGTATCAAAACAAAACAGTATTTTCTAACTTATATACACAAATTAAAAATTTTTCTATGGATTTTATGATTAGATAAACAAAAAGGTAAAAACCGCGCAAAATTAAAGAGTGATGGGAGAATCACTCTTAATTGAAGAATTGTAAAAATATTAAATGCACCCGGCATGATTCGAACAGACGAGACTCTTCTAATCAGGTTTTCGTATCATTCGCCGATACGTTCGTTCGCGGTGACAATTTGCACAGACAACATCACACTTGGCGATTTCACGTTTCAGAAAATTCATTGTCGTTCTTCCGAGAGAGTTCAGACCGAATTTTTTTACTTCATCTTCGCGGTGGTCAAAATCCATCACATAATAGGGGTAATGCACTCCGCAATCGGCGCATGGGCGATTTTTCACCTGTCGCGCAAATTCACGACGTTTCTTGAAGGCGCTCAAATTCTTATCCAAATACTGCCGCTTGTTTCGCTGATAATGACTTTGCGTTAATCCTTTTCCACATTCGCGGCAATAGGAATGTCTAATACTTTTCGCAACATTCCGAAAATTGAACGCGATAATTTCTTTTTCAATACCGCACTTTGAGCAAATCTTTTGAGATTGTATTTTTGATAAATTTTCCACCGCCGGCAATCTTATCACAAAAAAGACCGCCCTATTAGCAGTCATTATAAAAAATTAAATGCACCCGAGAAGATTCGAACTTCTGACCCCTTGATTCGTAGTCAAGTACTCTATCCAGCTG
>JALYZF010000120.1 GCA_030948995.1 Acidobacteriota bacterium | reverse complement strand
TTCCAAGTGTCATAGCGCGTAAAAACCACGCCGAAAGAATCGAGTCCCGTTCCTAAAATCGGGTAATCGGCAATAATTTTCAGCGCAACCTGCCAAAAATAAGTTCTTCCGTTGCTGATGTCTTGCGGGTTTGCCGTCAAACCTATGCCTCGAAGAAGCGATTCATCACCGCCGAGCATTACGACCGCGCCGAACAATCCCAAAACGATTGCCAACGCACCGATAACCAAAACCAGATTGCGACGGAAACCGCTTGCCTTTTCGCTCTCGTCCGCATTATCTTCCGTGTCGCGTCGTCTCAAAAGATTTGCCGCTACGATAAATCCTAAGACGGCAAGCAAACTTAAAAATCCGCCGCGCGAGCCGGTAAATAAAATGGCAATGCCCATTATAACGGCGGCGACAACCAGAAAAATCTTTTTATCTCTGCCCATTCCCTTGCCGAATAGAAGCGCGAGCGTCAAAGCCATGGTCATTTCCATTAAAGCGGCGAAATGATGTTGATTGACGTAGGATGCAAATGTAATGGCGTCCGCCGTTTGACGCGCGCCGTAAATTCCGTCGAGGTTAGACAGCTTTTGCAGAATCCCGAAAAACGCCATCAGCGCGCCGAAAATTATTACGGTCAAAACTGTTTTTCGCAGGCGTTTCTGGTCATTTATAAACGCGAGCGCCGCCGCAAAAAAAACCAAGTAAATAATTAATTGAACGACGGCAAATCTAGTCAGATACGGCGCGAGCGAAAGCGTATTTGACGGCGCGGCGGCGAGCAAATCGCTTGAAATATTCGCGCTCCGAAGCGGCAGAAGCTGAATCAAACCGATTGAAATCAAGCCAATCAAAGGAAGTTGCAGTGGATTCGTGTTGAAAAAAAATTCTCCTTTTTGCCACGAATCAGCCAGCCACAAAATAGCGATGATGCCGACAAACAGCGACATTAAGCCGAGCGCCCAAACGTCAACCGCGCCGAAAGCAATAACGGCGAAGATGGCGACAGCGCAAATCGTAAAAAAAACAATTTCGCTCAGACGCGACGGTTTATCGACGATTATCGCGGCGTCGAACCATTCGGAACTTTTCGATGTCGGCTGGTTTTCTGACATTTTCTATTTTGTAAAATCGTCGGTTATTGAACAAGCGATATATCGTCAAACCAAACTCTGCCGGAAATCGGGCAAAGCGTTGATTTGCAACTTTCGCGGGCGAGCCGTATGACGACGGCTTCTGTTTTTTCGGGAACTGTAAATTCGGTTTTTAAGTTTGTCCAATCCGACGCCGCAAGAATCGGCGCGGTCGCCGCTAGAAGTTTCCCGTCCGAACCGTCAAGAATTTCCCAACGCAAAGTCGCCGATGTCTTTAAATCGGATTTATAAAACAATTCAAAGCCGTATTTTTTTCCAGCTTCAACCGCCGCCGTTTGCCCGAAAGCGCGAAACTCGCGTCCGGTCGCCGAGTTAAAAATAAGTACGAGACTGCGCTCGCCCTCGTGTCTCTGTGTGCTGTCAACACCGATTTGCGGCTGCGCGCCGTCTTGAATTTGCCATTCAAAAATACCGGCGCCTGTTGCTTTGACATCTTTTTCAAAACCGCCGTTGAAAATTTTTCCGACGGCAAAGTTTTCCGCTTCGCCCAATTGCGTTGAAACTTGCAAAGCGTCTCGGTATTTTTTTGCTTCAATCAATTGGTTGTAAAGCACGCCGCCGTTTTCCGCAAAATTTGTTTTGCGTTCTTCAGCCGGCAGAGAATTCCATATTTTAAACGCCTCATCAAAACGCTTTTCTTTTGCCAGACGCGAAACAAGAATTGCATTTACTGTCGCCGAATCGCCGATATGACGACTCATTTCCGGCAAATCGCCGCCGAATATCTGCCACGCGGTCGAAACTGCCGGATTGACATAACGCGCGTCGCTTTCCGCCGCGCGCCGAATCTCTGCAAATGCTTCCTCGGTTTTGCCTTCACGCAGAAGAACGTTCCCCAGAATCCATCTGACTTCGGAATAATTAGGCGCAAGTTCAAGCGATTTCTTCAAAGCAAGCTCGGCTCCGGCGGCATCTCCACCATTACGCTCGCGCGCGCGACCTAATGCCAGCCACGTTCGATAATCATTGGGCGAAAGCGCAGTTGCTTGTTCGTATTCGACAATGGATTTCGCCAAATTGTCCGGCTGAAAAAGTCTCTCGTGCAGAACGGCGGAAGTGTAATGCGCCTGCGGGTCGGCAGGCGCAAAAGAGACGGCGAGGTCGGCAACATCCATGTCAATCGTGTGAGAAGCAAGTGCATTGCCCAAACACCAGCGAATAAAAAAAACAATACTGATGAGACAAAAAACCGCCGCCGCAAGAAGCGCGATTTTTTTCGGCAGAGTCTCGATTTTGATTAATTTTATTGCCACCGGAAAGTAATTCGTAAAAACAAAAATCTAAAATAATCAGTCGCGCGAATTGAATTTAATTACTATTGCCGAAAGACCGGAAAATTGCAAAACTTCGACTCGGACGAATATATTCTGCAAAGCAATTTAAACCGTTTTTGCTTGATAAAAATTCTTTAGATGACGCGCACGACAATCATCGTCATATCGTCGTGCTGTTTCGCGCCGCTTGCAAAACGGTCGGCGCAAACGACAACGTGAGTTAAAATTTCGGCAGCTGGTTTTTCGTAAACTTTTTTCAATTCTTCAAGCATCTCGTTTTCGCTCCACTCTTCTTCTTGCGGGTTCATCGCCTCTGAAATTCCATCCGTATAGCCGACAAGCAAATCGCCCGATTGCAACTCTATTTCGCCTTGCTTGTAATTGACCAGCATCGAAGGCAGCATTCCAACGACAGCGCCGCCTTCTTCAAGGCGAAAAACTTCAAAATCACTCGTTTTATTTTCAGCGTTCCGTCGAAGCAAAAACGGCGGATTGTGTCCGGCATTGACGTAAGAAAGTTTGCGCGTTTGCAGTTCATACTGAGCGTAGAAAAACGTCGCGTAGCGGTTCGATGTCGAGGCTTCATAAACCAGAGAGTTAATCTGCTTCATCAGTCCCGCTAAATCGTCCTTAAAGTGAATCGCCTGCCCGCGCAGGCTTGCCTGAAGACTCGCCATCATCAATGCCGCGCCGATGCCTTTGCCGGAAATATCGCCGATAGCGATGCCGAATTTTCCGTCGGGCAGTTCCAAAAAGTCGTAATAATCGCCACCGACTGCCAGCGCCGGACGACACGCGCCGTAATAATCCAAGCCTTCAATGCACGGCAAATCCTGAGGAAATAATCTTTCCTGAACTTCCCGCGCAATCTCGACTTCGCGGTTCATACGCTCGCGTTGCGCCGCCTCCGTTACAATCGCTTCGGTCAGACGCGAATTCTCTAAAGCCAATCCGGTTTGCGCGGCAACCGATTTCAAAAGCCGCAAATCGGTCGGCGTGTAAGGCGATTCGGAAAGTTTCGGGCTTAAAGAAATTACGCCCGACAACTCGTTTTTCGCGCCGAAAGGTAGAAGCAGTTGCGAATTTAACTGGCGCAGATTCGCGCGCTCGTCGTCCGGCGCTTCTTGGTTTATCCACGAATCTTTTTCGTCTTGATAAATGACGAGAGGCTCGTTAGTTTTTAATTTCTCGATTGTTTTATCATTTTCGGTTAAAAAAACATTCGGCGCGCTTTGAAATCCGAGCGCGTAAGCGGGCTGAAAGATGTTGCCGTTTTTCAGCAGAAGCGCGACTTGAGGAACGTGCAGAGATTCGGAAATCTTGTTGGAAACCGTTTCGAGCAACGGTTTTGTTTCGACCATTGTTCGCACGTTTTCGCTTAAATCTGCCAAAATCTGTTCCGAATTATAAGCCTCGCGGAAAAATTTGCGGTCTGTCCATGCTTTGATTTTTTCCGCCAGCAGCCGAATCAGAAAAACTCCGGTTACGCCGAGCGAGATAAAAATCAATTTTTGCGGGCGATTCGTTTCGTTGTCGGAAACAAAGGAAAATGCCGTAAAAACTACTGCGATACTAAGTAAAATCTGCAAAACAAGAACGCCGTTTTTCGCCAGCGCGTATTGCAAACCTTGCCGAACGACGACGCTCACATCCATCGCGCGATGGACGACGATAACATAAGCCATCGTAAGCGGAAACAGAAGAAGTATCAGCAATGCAAAAATTGCATACCACGCCGGAACAAGGTCGAAAAATCCGCCCTCGACTCCGCGAACTAATCTGAGTATTACAATGCTTAAGCACGGAAGCATTGACACGGAAGTTCCGATATATAAAATTCGCAAACGGCGGCGCGAATCCTTGTTTTCGAGTGTGCCGCTTTTGATGGCGAGAATGGCGAAGAAAAATCCGGTTGCGGTCATTGCAAAAGCGGTTAAAACGCCGTCATACGGCGAAGTAAAATTATCTATCGAAGTCCAGAACGCACGCCAATTAAAGAGTCGTCCGATTTGTTCGGGCAGATTGAGAATTCCGCCAACCGTGAGTGGAACGAGCAGAATCCATTTTGCCCACGGATATTTTTTATCGAAGCTCCATCTTTCTGGAAAATAGATGCCGAAAAGGAGCATCCAAATTCCCCAAAGATTAATTACCGTCTGTTGAAAGAAATAAATCAGAGTTCCGCTGCTCCTGCCTTCCATAGCAATCGAGCCGACGCTGAGCAGAAGCATCAAAAGCACCCAGGCGAGCGGGTCGCGCGGGCGCACAAAGGCGACGTAGAAACCGAGCAGAAACGAGAGCGCGGGCAGAAGCAGCAGGAAAATTACCGTTATTGAAAAATCGGAAATGATTTGCATAAAGGTCATCTGCAGCGGCTGACCTGTAACGGCAAAATCGCGCGTTATAGTTTCGCCGTTTTCCGTCTGACGCTCGATTGTGTAATTAACCTTTTCGCCGACGCGCACTTTTCCCAGTACTTCCGTCCAAATCGAGTCGTCAATCCCTTGCCAACCGTTGACCGCAATTAGCGCGTCACCCGGTTGGATTCCGGCTTCAGCCGCTTCCGGCAAAGCCATTTTGATTTTTCCCTTTTCAAATTCAAAAGGAACTCGCACGGATTCGCTCTGATTAACCAGCCTCTTTAAACTGCCGAAAACGCGACTCGAATGTTGTATGAAAACAATCGCCGTCAGCAAAAAAAGAAGCGTCAGCGGAATGTAGAGAAGCGTTGGCTTTTTCATAAATTTTTGAAGTTTTTACAGTTACTTTTTACTTCAAATAAATGATTCTGACAAGTGTTTTCCGACTTTCTTTGAAAACAAAAACGCGCGCCGCTTTCATTTTGGAAAACTAAGAAACCGTCGCGCGTTTTATATTTGTCGTCTGTTGATTTATTAGACCGCCTCAAATTTCATTTAAAAAACTCGTTCCGTCCTTTAACCGCAAACCGAAATTTTCCGCAACCGTTTGTCCGATGTCGGCAAGGCTTTCGCGCGTTCCGAGATTCACATTTTGTTTAGCTGTTTTTCCAAAAACAAGCAGCGGCGCGTATTCGCGCGTGTGGTCTGAGCCGCGATAAGTCGGGTCGTTGCCGTGGTCGGCAGTGATGATTAGTAAGTCGTCGTCTTTTAACGCGCCTAGAATTTCCGGCAGTCGAACGTCAAAATCTTCGAGCGATTTGGCATAGCCTTCAACGTCGCGGCGATGCCCGTAAAGCATATCCATATCAACCAGATTAGAGAAAATAAGCCCGCGCGTATTTTTATTTAAAGCATTGAGGGTTTGGTCAACCGATTGATTATTGTTCTTCGCCGTCAAATCTTCGGTTACGCCGCAGGAATCGTAAATCGAAGCGATTTTGCCGATGCAAACAACGTCCAAACCTTTCGCTTGCAGCATCGGCAAAAGATTTTCAGGTGGCGGAACGGCATAATCGTGGCGATTTTCCGTTCGTTTGAAATCGTTCGCATTCGTTCCCAAAAACGGACGCGCAATTACGCGCCCGACTTTATCTTCGCCGTCTAAAATGCGCCGGGCAATCTCGCACATTTCATATAATCTTTTAACCGGAATTACTTCTTCATGCGCGGCAATTTGAAACACGGAATCGGCAGATGTGTAAACAATCGGCTTGCCGGTCTTAATATGTTCCGCGCCGAATTCCTTGATAATTTCCGTTCCCGATGCGGCGACATTTCCAAGCACGCCGGATACATTTGTTTGCGCCGTAAATTTATCAATCACGCGCGGCGGAAAGCCTTCAGGAAAAGTCGGAAATGCTTTTTCAAGAACGATGCCAGCCATTTCCCAATGTCCGGTCGTCGTGTCTTTACCGTTTGATTTCAAAGCGCATTTGCCGTAAGAGCCAACCGGACTTTCGACGGCTGGAAGTTCATTTAATTTCTTGATATTGCCCAAACCTAATTTTTGCAGATTCGGCAAATTTACACGGCGCGATTCCAACACATGCCCGATTGTGTCGCTTCCGGCGTCGCCCCAATCTGCCGCGTCCGGCATTTCGCCGATTCCCGCACTGTCTAAAACTATTAAAACGATTCGATTAAATTTTGTGTCCATAAACTGATTTTAAGTGAAAAAGTGAAAAGTTTGAATTAATCAAGTCAACCTATCTTTTCACTTTAGTTAGCAGGTGCATTGTATCCTTCGCGCGCGCGAATCTGTGCGCCGACGGGAACGCCTTTCAATTCGATTTTTATTTTTCGGTAGCTTCCGTCGCGTTTTTCGTTCGACGAATAATAACCGAGACTGTATTTTGTTCCGATTTCGCGCGCAACGCTGGCAAACGCCGTTCGCGCTTCGCTCAAATCGGCGACGGGGAAAACTTTTCCGCCTGAATTTCTCGCCAGATTCTGCATTTCCGCGTCGGCTAACTGGTAAAGACTTTTGCTTATGTCGAGACGCTCGAAATCACCGAGACGACAGAAATCAAAAATCTTTTCGACGTTTGATTTTGGATAAAACGTCCGGTAATAACGCCGGATTTGCGCTTGCGAAAAACGCATCGCGCCTTCGCAGTCGCCCAAAAGATTCGCCTCGAAAAATTCGCGCGTATCGACTTGTATAAAATACGAAACTATTCCCTGCCGCCCGAACGCTTCCCGAACTTCTGAGAAATCGGCGGCGCTCGTCGAATCAACGCCGTCGGTCAACGCGACAAGAGCGCGCCTGCCGCGAAAATCGTTTGCCGGTTTGCCCGCGAAAATTTTTTCGGCAATCGTCAGGAGCGCGTCGTAATACGGCGTTCCGTTGCTGGTTTTGACTTGCTCCAAAGCGTTTTTTAATTTATTTCTGTCGTCGGTCAGAGCGGTTAAAATTTCGCAGTCGGCAACCGATTTGTTATCGCGCACATTACTTCTAAAAGCGATAATCGAAACCTTATCGCCCGGTCGCAATGAAGTGATAAAATTTTCGGCGGCGCGCTGAATCAACTGTAAATCCGAGCGCGTCGAGCCGCTCGTATCGAGCAGAAGTGCTACTTCAAACGGCGCACTGGTCGCGGCAAAATCGGAAATTTCCTGCCGCTGTCCGTCTTCATAAACGACAAAATTGCTTTGTTTCAAATTGAGCAGCGGCTTCCCCGCTTTGTCCGTTACGACAATCGGCACATCGACAATCTGCGTATTGACACGCAAAACTTCATCATCCGTTTTCGGCGAATTTTTATTTTGCGGAAAACAATTTCCGGCAAATCCAAGCCCCGAAAACAACAGCAAAAAAATCATTCCGATTCGCATTTCCAAACCTCGCACGTCAGTTTTCGTTTTTTGTAATTGTAGCAATTTTTCTTGCCGGAAAACCATTTTTTATTAAAAGTTGTTACAACCGTCAGATTTTCTTATCAATTGAGAATGTTCTGTGATATATTCGCTCAAATCATTTCAATTCGAGCAAAACCGATTGTATATCTCCCTTGTTTAGTTCCGAATACTAATATTTATACCGTTCGTTTTGGAAAATATATTTTAATTTATTTAGGAGAAGGTCGTAATGAACAAAAAAACTACGCTCAGCGTTTTGTCTATCATAGCCGTCTTTGCCAGCCTGACTTTTGTGAACCTCGTGTCGGCGCAGATGTCGGTAAAAGATTTGATTTTCAATAAAATCGGCAACGGAATATTTGGCGTTTCATCACCGCAGGCTGCGACGGTTGTGATAAATGAAGTTTATGGTAGCGGCGGCAACAGTGGCGCAACATACAATGCCGATTTTATAGAGCTTTATAACAACGGCACAACTCCGTTCAATTTAAGTGGATATTCGCTTCAATATGCTTCCGCAACGACAAATAGTTTTAATGCGGTAATTGCTCTGCCGAACGAATCAATTGCGGCAGGCGGGTTTTATCTTGTTCAAACAACTGCTGCGGGTTCAGTAGGAGCGCCTTTACCGACGCCTAATTTTGTTGCGTCGCCAGCCGTAAATTTATCGGGAACGACGGGTAATGTAATTTTTACTAATTCCACTACGGCATTGGGAGCGACTTGTCCTGCCAGCAGCGCCACTACGGATAAAATGGCATACGGAACCGGAACTTGTTTTGAAACGGCAGCTACGGCAGCGACAACAAGCACAACTTCCGCGCAAAGAATTCCAGCCGGAAAAGATACGGATAACAACTCGACTGATTTTCAGATATTAACGCCGACGCCGACGGCAGGAACATCGACCGGCGGCACACCGACCCCCACGGCGACTCCAACCGCAACGCCAACGCCGACTGCAACTCCTACGGCGACGCCAACAGCGACACCAACTGCGACACCGACCGCAACTCCTACTCCGGCGCCGTTACCGAGTCCGGGTATTGTTATTAATGAAATATACGGCGGCGGCGGCAATTCCGGCGCGACCTATAATCAGGACTTTGTAGAGCTTTACAACAACAGTGCGGCTAACATTGATATTGCCGGATACTCGCTTCAGTATGCTTCGGCAACGGGAGTAACGGCAACCAGTTTCGCGGTTTGTAATATCGCGTCAACAAACACGGTGATTGGACCCGGCGGCTTTTTCTTAATCGTTACCGGACCGGTCAGCACAACAGTAGGCGCGGCGTTGCCGACAGCCAACGCTACCTGTCCGACCAGTATCAATCTGTCCGCTACGGCTGGTAAATTAGCTTTAGTAAACAGCGGCGCGCAGCTAGACGCCACAACTTGCCCGCCAACAGGCGCGACTATTGTTGATTTTGTCGGCTATGGCACAACTGCGACTTGCTCTGAAACCGCGCCGGCAACCGCGCCGAGCAACACAACTTCCATCCAAAGAACTCCAATTGGAACCGACACCAATAATAACAGTGCCGATTTCACATCCGGCACGCCGTCGCCGACAGCAGCTTCGACTGGCACTACTCCAACGCCGACGCCAACTGCAACACCAACAGCAACTCCGACACCAACAGCAACACCTACCCCAACGCCGACGGCAACACCCACGCCAACACCGACAGCTACTCCAACTGCGACGCCGACCGCTACACCGACACCCACGGCTACACCAACTCCGACGGCTACACCAACGCCTACTGCGACGCCAACTCCGACGGCGACGCCAACGCCTACCGCTACACCAACACCGACTCCAACAACAACGCCGCAGCGCGCGAATGTTGATTTTGACGGCGACGGTAAAAGCGATTTTGTTGTAACGCGAAGCGTAAACTCGCTGAAAAATTGGTTCATCAGCTTAAACAACGGCGCAAATACTATGATTGGCACGCAGTGGGGAATCAATTCCGATATTGAAACGCCTGCCGATTATGACGGCGACGGGTTGACTGACGTAGCCGTTTGGCGCGCTGACGCGCCCGGTAAAGCCGCGTTTTATATTCTGCAAAGCGCAACCGGCACGGTTCGCATCGAGCCGTTCGGTCAAACGGGCGATGACCCGAAAATTGTCGCCGACTATGACGGCGACAAAAAAGCGGATGTCGCCGTTTATAGACCTTCGGCGAGCGGGCAAGGATTTTTCTTCTATCGCGGAAGTTTAAATAATCCTAATCGGAACACCACATACATTCCGTTCGGCACGGGCGCGACGGTTCGCCCGAACGTCGGCGATTATGACGGCGACGGAAAAGCTGATTTCTGCTTATATGTAGATTCGGGCGGCGGTCAAGGTCAGTTCGTTATACTTCGTTCATCGGATTTTGCCGTCGAATATATCAACTGGGGGCTCGTAACTGACAAGCTCGCGCCCGGCGATTACGACGGCGATGGCAAAAGCGATTTCTGCGTCGTCAGAAGCCAAGGCGGTCAACTTGTCTGGTATATTCTAACCCGGACTGGTTCGACCTCCTTTATAACTTGGGGGCTGCCAACCGATAGAATCGTTCCGGGCGATTACGACGGCGACGGCAAACAGGATACAGCCGTTTGGAGACCAAGCACCGACGCTTCTTCGAGCGTTTTCTACGTTAGAAGAATGAGCAACGGCTTGCCCATTTATTATTCCTACGGGCTGGGAAGCGATTATCCTGCGGCAAATTGGCTTGTTCATTAATTTGCGGCGGATTCTGCAAACTAAAAAGGGCGACAGAAAATTCTGTCTCCCTTTTTTATTATAGTTTCGGCTTCCAAGTAAACGATGTAACTTCGCCGAATTCGCCTATCTTTTTCTTCGCCGAAGCGTTTCCAAAACTTCTTCCAACCTAATGTCTTTCTCTACGAAAAGAACCAGCAAATGATACAGCAAGTCGGCGGCTTCGTTTTTGAATAAATCAGGGTTGGCGTCTTTGGCTTCAATCACCAACTCGACAACTTCTTCGCCGACTTTCTGCGCGATTTTATTTAAACCTTCGGCGAAAAGTTTTGAAGTATAGGAATCGTCCTGCGGATTTGTTTTGCGTTCTCGAATAATTTTCTCAAGCTCAAAAAGAAAATTGTCAGCTTTATTTTCCTCATTAAAACAAGTATCCGTCCCGGTATGACAAACCGCACCAGCCGGATTTGCTCGAATCAAAATCGTGTCCTCGTCGCAGTCAATCGAGATTTCTTTTACCTGTAAAAAATTCCCGCTCGTTTCGCCTTTTGTCCATATTTTTTGGCGCGAGCGAGAAAAAAAAGTTACTCTTCCCGTTTCGTTTGTCTTATCAAACGATTCCCGGTTCATATAACCGAGCATCAAAACTTTTCGCGTTTCGGCGTCTTGCACAATTGCCGGAACTAAACCGTCTGGGGACTTTTCAAAATCAATTTTCATAAATTTTTGCTGCGAAGAATATAAAAGATTAGCCGCGAATTACACGAATAAGACAAATTATTGAAAATTTTATCCATGTTCATTTGTGTCATTTGTGGCTAAAACCTCACTGCAATTTTACTCTCCGCAAGATATTTTTTCAGCGTCGAAATTTCAATTTCACGAAAATGAAAAATACTTGCGGCAAGCGCGGCGTCGGCTTTTCCACATTCAAAAACTTCTCTAAAATGTTCGATTGTTCCCGCGCCGCCCGAAGCAATTACCGGAACATTGACGGCTTCGGAAACGTCTCGCGTCAATTCAATTTCAAACCCGCGTTTCGTGCCGTCGGCTTCCATCGAGGTCAAAAGAATTTCGCCCGCGCCCAAACTTGCGCCGCTTTTCGCCCATTCGATTGCGTCTAAGTCGGTTGCCACGCGCCCGCCGTTTAGGAAAACTTTCCAAATGCCCTCGACAAGTTTTGCATCAATCGCTAAAACGATACATTGCGAGCCGAAATTTCTCGCGGCGTCTTTTAATATTTGCGGATTTTTAACGGCGGAAGTATTTATCGAAACTTTGTCTGCGCCGGAGTTAAGCAAAACCTCAATGTCCGCGATTGAGCTGATTCCGCCGCCGACGGTGAACGGAATATTAATTTCCGCCGCGATTCTTCGGACAAGCTCGCTCAAAGTTCTCCGTTTTTCATTCGTCGCCGTAATGTCGAGAAAAACGAGTTCGTCCGCGCCTTGTTCCGAGTAAATTTTGGCAAGCTCGACTGCATCGCCCGCGTCGCGCAAATTTATAAAGTTAGTTCCCTTAACCGTTCGCCCGTCTTTTACGTCAAGACACGGAATAATTCTTTTTGCTAACATTTGCTAATTCTTCAAGCCTGATTTTTCCTTCATAAATCGCCTTGCCGACAATTACGCCCGCGCAACCAACTTTCTCCAATTCAAAAACGTCTTCGATACGGCTGACGCCGCCGCTTGCAATCAATTTTAATTCCGGTAATTCGCCTAAAATCCCCGCATAAAGCGCGTTTGCAGAACCTTCAAGCAGTCCGTCTTTTGAAATATCCGTGCAGAAAACTTGCCGTACGCCGCACGAAAAATAGCTTTTAAGAAAAGGCACAATTTCCAAATTCGTTTGCGTTTGCCAGCCGTTTATCGCCAGCCGATTTTCTTTCACATCCGCGCCGAGTAAGATTTTTTCACCGTTGTATTTTTCCAGCCACTCGAAAAACCTTTCCGGCTCTTCGGCGGCAATACTACCGATGCTCGCCATCTTCGCGCCAGCGTCGAAAACCGATTGAATGTCTGCATCGGTTTTGATTCCGCCGCCGAAATCAATTGTTAAGTTCGTATTCGCAGCAATTGTTTCTAAAACTTTTAGATTGACGATTTTCCCGCTTTTCGCGCCGTCCAAGTCAACGATATGAAGACGCTTTAAGCCTGCGTTTTCAAATTCTTTGGCGACTTCCAGAGGATTTTCGTTGTAGATTTTCTGCCGCGCAAAATCACCCTGCGCGAGCCGCACGCATTTGCCTTCGATTAAATCTATCGCGGGAATTATCTCAATCATAAAAATCTACAGCTTCAGAAAGTTCTCTAAAATCTTCGCACCGACCGCTCCCGATTTTTCCGCGTGAAACTGTACGGCGTAAAAATTTTCGTGCCGAACGGCGGCGCTGAAGTTTATGCCGTAATCGCAAGCGGCAATTGTCTCAACTCCTGTTTCAACATAAAAACTATGAACAAAATAAACGAAGGAATTTTCGTCGATTCCTTCGAGTAAATTCGATTTCAAATTGAAAATATTGTTCCAGCCGATTTGCGGAATTTTCAAAGTTTCGGATTCAAACCGTTTGACTCGATACGGCAAAATTCCCAAACATTTCGTTTCGTTTTCTTCGGAAGAATCGCACAGCAATTGCATTCCGAGACAAATTCCCAAAACCGGCTGGCGTAGAGATTTAATCGCTTCGTCCAAATTTCTCTCGCGCAAATAGTTCATTGCCGACGACGCTTCGCCGACGCCCGGAAAAATTACTTTATCAGCCGCCTTCAACTGCCCTGCATCATCGGTTAAAATCGGTTCAATGCCCAAACGATTAAGCGCGTTTTTTACCGATTCGATATTTCCAGCGTTGTATTTTACGACTGCAACTCGCATAAATTAAAAATTCAAAATGCAAAATTGAAAACGAAAATTTTTAAACTTTAATTTTGCATTTTGAATTCAAATACTTCCCTTCGTACTTGGCAAACTTGCGTCATTAATATCGCGCCGCACAGCCATTTTTATCGCTTTTGCAAACGCTTTGAAGATTGCTTCGATTTTGTGATGCTCGTTTGCGCCTGTCGCGTGAATGTTCAAATTGCATTGTGCTTTATCGGTAAAAGATTTAAAGAAATGAAAAAACATTTCTGTCGGCATTTTCCCAATCGTTTCGCGCTTAAATTCCGCTTCCCAGACAATCCAATTGCGCCCGCCGAAATCAATCGCCGCTTGCGCCAGACAATCGTCCATCGGCAGCAGAAATCCGTAACGCGCCATTCCGCGCTTGTCCTGCAATGCCAGATTAAACGCTTCGCCCAGCGCAATGGCAACGTCTTCAATCGTGTGATGCTCGTCGATATGAAGGTCGCCTTTTGCTCTAATCGTTAAATCAATCGCGCCGTGCCGCGCAATTTGCTCTAACATATGGTCGAAAAAAGAAATTCCGGTCGAAATTTCCGCGCGTCCTGCGCCATCTAAATTCAGTTCGATTTCGATTTCGGTTTCATTAGTTTTTCTCGCGTGTGCGACTTTGCGCGGCGGAAGTTTTAAGAATTGATAAATCTCGCGCCAATCGTTCGCAACGAAAACATTCTCCGTTTCCGGCAACCAGAAGTTTTCGTTTTTGATAAAAATCGCCTTTGCGCCCAAGTTTGCCGCAAGCTGCACGTCAGTTTCGCGGTCGCCGATCACGAAGGAATTCGCAAGGTCGTAATCGCCGTTTAAATATTTTGTCAGCATTCCCGTATTCGGCTTGCGCGTCGGTTTATTTTCGCGTGCAAAACTGCGGTCAATGCAAACTTCAGTAAACTTTATTCCTTCGCTTTCGAGAATTTGAATCATCAAATTATGCACCGCGTAAAAATTTTCTTCGGGAAAAGCGTCCGTTCCCAAACCGTCTTGGTTCGTTACCATCACAAGCTCATAATCGGTTTCGCGGGCAATTTTTCCCAAACAGCTAATTGCTTGGGGTAAAAACTTTAGCTTTTCTATTGAATCAACCTGAAAATCTTCCGGCTCGTAAATCAAAGTGCCGTCGCGGTCGATAAATAAAACTTTTTTCATAAATTGTTTGCTGCGCTTTTTGCGGCTAGTTTTTTCAATGAATTTATCAATGCCTCGTTTTCTGCTGCTGTTCCGATTGTAATCCGCAAACAACCCGCACACAGCTCGACATTGCTTCGATTTCGCACGACGATTTTTTCATCCAGCAAAAATTTATAAGTTGAATTCGCCTCTGTTGTTTTTACAAGCACAAAATTGGCGTCGGTCGGATAAACTTTTTCGACGAATGAAAAAGCGCGCAGTTTTTCAATCAATTTTTCGCGTTCCGCAATGATTTTGACAATCGTTTCGTCAACTTGCGATTTATTTTTTAAAGCCCGCAAAATCGTGTATTGAGCAATTTGGCTGATGTTATACGGCGGCTTTACTTTATTAAAAAGCGAAATTATTTTTTCATCGGCAAAAGCCAAACCGACGCGCAAACCGGCTAAGCCCCAAGCTTTTGAAAACGTCTGCAAAACGACCAGATTCGGAAAATTTTTTATTTCGGAGACGCAGGACTTTTCGCGCGAAAAATGTATGTATGCTTCATCCACCACGACAATGCCGCGAAAAGTTTTAGCAATTTTAAGAATTGCTTCGCGCCGTAACGAATTCCCCGTTGGATTATTCGGCGAGCAGATAAAAATTATTTTTGTCCTTTCACCAATTTCTTCCCAAATACATTGAACGTCTAATTGGAAATCCGTTGTTAGATAAACTTTCTTTGTTCTGACATCGTTTATGTCGGCTGAAACTTTATAC
>JALYZF010000089.1 GCA_030948995.1 Acidobacteriota bacterium | reverse complement strand
CCTTTTCGTCCGGCGAGCGCGCGATTCGATATTCGCCCGTTCCGGTCGGGTCGACAAATTCGATTTCGATGCCTTCGCCGACGCCGTCGATATGACGATAAAACCAAGTTTCAAACGGATACGTCGTCGTATCGCCGCCGCCTTCATAAGAAGGACGGCTGTATGCGCCGCCGGTCGGATGCGTTTCTACTTCATCCGCTTTGCCGAACGTGATATAAATTCGCCCGCGGTCGGTTTTCCAGCCCGGAATCCCCGATGCGAAATGCTCGTTGGCATACGCGATGCGCTCGTAATACTGCTCGCGGTATTCGTTTTCTTCCGTGTCGGGATTCGGGTCGCGCCGCCGCCAGAAATTCTCGATAAAGTTTTCGCGCTCTTCATCGGTTTTCAGCGCGTTGAACGCTTTTTTCTCGTCGCCGGTAATAATATACGCAACGTCTTTATTTACCCAATCGGTATAAACTTTCTTAACGTCTTCTTTTTTAACGTTTTTCGATTTGGTAGTCGGGTCTTGGCTGGGCTGTTCCTTACTTTTTTGGGCAAAGCCGATTGTAGCACTCGCCGCAACGATTGAAGCCGATAATGCAAAATTGCGAATTAATCTTTTCTTAGACATAACGGTAAAATTCCTCGTTTAATACTTGGCAATGGAAATCGCCTTCCCGCTTGTTTGTAATTTGAATTTTTGCTTTTTTGATTTTAGACGGTATAACTTATTTGTTCAAGATGCGTTTCGCGCTTTGAAAGGTTGCCTCCGGCAAGCGAAAAGCTAAAAGGAGAAAGTAATAATTTTGGATATAGAACTTTTCGCCTTTCACTTTTCATTTTCACTCGACGCATTGCCGAAAACTGCGGCGAAATTTTCGACTATTTTATCTTCGACTTCCGCCAGAGTTAATTCGCGTCCGAGAAGTTTTTCCATCGAAGTAACGGGTTCGCCTTCGCAGGCGATTATAAAATCGAAATAGCTCAAATCCGTATTCACGTTGAGCGCAAAACCATGCGTCGTAACCCAGCGTTTGATGTGAACGCCGATTGCCGCCACTTTCCCCTCGCGCGTGTGAACGCCCGTTAAACCTTCGATACGAAAAGATTCGATGCCGAAATCTTTTAAGGTTCTGATTAAAACTTCTTCTAAATCGCGCACATATTTATGCACGTCTTCGCGTTCGGGCGAAAGGCTTATAATCGGATAACCGACAATCTGCCCGACGCCGTGATAAGTAACTTTTCCGCCGCGATTTGTTTCAAAAACGGACACGCCTAAATTTTTGAGCTTTTCCGCCGTCGCCAGAACGCCGCCCGATTTTGCGCGCCGACCGATTGTAAAAGTATGCGGATGTTCGAGCAATAATAAATAATCGAGCGCGCGCCGTTCGATTACTTCGCGCTCGATTTCTTTTTGCAAATCGAGTCCGGCGTCGTAAGCAATCCGTCCGAGACGGCGAACTTCTAATTGTTTTTTTCGCATCTTTAGCTATGATAAAATTTCACGTCAGAATTTACTATTTCAGAAAAATCCGAATATGAAAATAAATAAAAAGTTTCCGGCGTTCGTTGCGCTCGCCGTGTGCCTTGCAGTTTTGAGTTTTTCGGCAAACGCGCAAAAGCGCAACCCGACCGTTAAGCGAACTACAACCCAAGCCCCTACGTCGCCGAGTTTGGAAATAAAATCAAGCGCGGAAAAAGTTTCGACGCAGATTAAAAATTTATCGAGATTTATCTACGGTTTCGGCAATGTGGCTCAAGTCATAGAAGATTTAGACAAAGACATCGCGGCGGGACGAGCATCGCGCAACGCGCCGGACTTGAACGCGAAAAATAAGCGCGCCGTTCTTACTACTATCAGAGATTTCCGCGCCGGACTCGCCGCGCTCGAAGTCGAATTTCGCACGAAACCCGCGCTGAAAAATTACCTGTTCCAAATTAACGGCATCACAGACATTGCCGGCAACGCCGAAGACCAAGCGACGGCGGGACAGTTTATACAATCGGGCAAGACGCTCCTGCTCGTTATCGAAAAACTTTCCGACACACTCGTGGCAATGCCGTAAATAGTGGTGAGTGGTAAGTTAAAGAACTTTCTTTAACTTACCACTCATACTCACAACTAATTTCATTTTTCCAAATATGGGCGCGACTGAACGATGTAAATGCGCCCTTTCATAATTCCCCATTCGATGTCCTGTGTTTTTTGATTGCCGAAAGTTTTCTTAATTGCAAGCGCGGCTTTCGCCAAATTTCTCGCCTGCAAATCGTTTAAAACGCGACCTTCCGCGTTGGCGCATTTGTCGTGCGTCTCTTTTAAGTCGCCGTTTTCGTCGAAAGCAAGCGCGTTTTCCTGTTGCGAAAGCGTCATCACAATAACGGAATTCGATTTCGGATTAAACAAAATCTGTTCGGGAATGCCTTTGTTGTCGGGAATGCGCGAGTTATGACCGCACACGGCGCTGATATAAACGGCGTTTTTATTTTGGTCGTCAAACGGGTCTTTGGTAATCATCACGCCGCCTCTGTCCATATTGATGCCAAGCTGAACGAGCGCCGACATATAAACATCTGTCTGGCTGACGTAATTGCGAACGCGCGCTTCATAAGCGTCAAAATTCCAGAGCGATGCCCAGACGAATTTCACCGCGTCGATAATCTGGTCTTCGTTGATACGGTTTGCCTTGCTCGAATAAAGTCCCGCGCCGGAGAAATTCGGCAAATCTTCCGAGTTTGAAGAACTGCGAACGAAAACGGGACGCGCGCCGAGCTGCGTTTTCCATCTTTCAATGATTTCCTTTTTCAAAGTTTCATCGAATTTTCCGTCTTGAATATCGGCACGGAATTTCTCCAATCTTTCGCGCCGGATGCGCGGGTTGTGAACAAAATCGTTGTCGTCGGTAAAATCGTCAATTTGCTTGTCGAAACCATTGTCCTTCATAAACTTGTCATACCAATAAAAAGGAACGGTAAAGCCATCGGGAACTGTAACGCCCGCGAGTTTAGCGTTCAGCATTTCGCCTAAATTCGCCGATTTCGAGCCGAAAGCAATGCTGTCTTTTTTTCGCATTTCTATTAAAGGCGTGAGTTTTTTGACGGTTAAATTGACGGGCGGAATTTGCTGGTCGGGCGATTTGAATTTTTCTTTAACGTCTTCCAAACTTGCGCGGTCGAGATTGTATTTTGTCAGCTCGGCATCGAGCTTATAAACAAAAGTGTCGTATTCCTTAAAAAGTTTGTCGGCGTCCTTGATATAAACATTCGGTATGCCCCAACCTTTTGCCAGAATGTTGATGTGCGAAAGCGGCGTCGAAGGTTTAGCCACGATAATTCCGCGCACGGGCGGCAAACTGAGCGGCAGTTCTTTCAAAACGACAATCTCGTTGTCGCCGATTTCAACCGTGTCGTCGAGTTTATCAATAATGTGTATGCGCCCTACGGTTTCGCCTGTATTTAGCGCGAGATAATCTTGATTTTTGGCGATGTCGCTTTGCAAAACGCGGTCAATGCCGAGCGTTGCTGAAACATCTTCCTGCCTGATTGAATTCGGTTTGTAATAAACTTTTTGAAAAAAATTTTTGTTTATCGTATCGTCGGCAAGTTTAATAAGTTCGGCATTCGCCAGATCGCCTTCGTAAAGCTCCCAAGTAAATTTCTCGACCGGCTTTTGCCACGCCACCGTGCCGACGATAAATCTTCTGTCTTGGTCAATATAAATCGGCTTGAAAACATCGTCGCCGCGCGCGATTAAATACGTTGCCAGCAGAAAATCTTTGTGAAAGCGATATTTTTGCGAGTTAACAAAGTAGATTTTATTTTTGTTTTTGCGGTCGATGATAAACATCTCGTGCGGAAGCGCAAACGGTGTTCCCTCGTGATACGTGCGTGCCATCGAATCGAAATCCGCCTGCGATTTTATTTGGTTGAGCGCACGTTTCGACGAATCCGGCGTCTTGTCCATCGCTCCCTTCGGCTCGCGCGTCGGCGTAGGTTTCCGCGCCATT
The DNA here is from genome assembly GCA_030948995.1 of Acidobacteriota bacterium. Lineage (GTDB taxonomy): Bacteria > Acidobacteriota > Blastocatellia > Pyrinomonadales > Pyrinomonadaceae. The sequence continues at coordinate 37,007 of JALYZF010000089.1, read as the reverse complement.
TGCGCGTCGGCGGCGGACGCAATCAGAGCAAGCAAAAATAACAGGTAAATAATTTTTTTTCGCATAAAAATTTTCCGCTTATAAAATGCGTTTTCGCAAAGCTTTCAAATCGGTTTCGCCCGTCAAACAAACGTCCAAATCGCTGATGATTCCGTCTTCGATGCTGTAAATCCAGCCGTGAACGGTTAAATTCTGCATGCGCGTCCAAGCGTCCTGCACGACGGTCGTCGCGCCGACGTTGATGACTTGTTCGATGACGTTTAACTCGCAAAGTTTATCGGCTTTTTCGCGCTCGTTTGCGATTTTTCCGAGTGTCTCGGCGTAAAGATTCGCCGTGTCCTGAATATGCCGCAGCCAATTGTCAATCAAGCCGTGCCTTTTGCCGTCAAGCGCGGCGGCGACGCCCCCGCAGCCGTAATGCCCGCAAACGATTATATGCTTGACGTGCAAGTATTCGACGGCGAATTGTAAAACCGACAGGCAGTTCAAATCCGTATGAATCACTTGATTGGCGACGTTTCGATGAACGAAAATCTCGCCCGACGTCAGTCCGACGATTGTGTTCGCCGAAACTCTACTGTCCGAACATCCAATCCAAACATATTCCGGCGTTTGCTGCGCGGCTAAATTTGGAAAAAACATCGGACGCTCGGCATTGATTTTCGCCGACCAACGTTTGTTGTTGTCTAAAAGATGCTGTAAACGTTTCACAAGTTTTTATTTTAACACCGCTTCAATCGCGTCACACGCCATTTTTGTTCCGTGTTCAGATTGGATGATTTTGCTTGCTTCGACGGCGTTTGTTTTATAATTTTTATTTTCCAGAATTTCGCGCAGTTGTTTTGCGGCAGTTTCTGCCGAATATTTTTCACGCGAAATTACTTTTGCGACGCCAAGCCGCTCGCATCTGGCGGCATTATCTGGTTGGTCGTGAGAATAAGGCATAATCAGATGTGGCGCTCCGGCTCGCAAAACCTGCGCGGTCGTCCCGACGCCGCCTTGATGCACGACGCAAGCAGCTCGCGGAAACACAAACGAATACGGGGCATAATCAAAGCCCACAACATTTTCGTCTAAATTTTTCGGCGGCTCGTTAAAAACGCCGTAAAGCAGAACGGCACGGCGACCTAAAATTTTTGCCGCCTTTGCGCTTTCTTCAAAAAAATCGCGCGCATCCATCACGGCGGCAGAACCCAAGGTAAAAACAATCGGCGGCTCGCCCGCGTCGAGAAATTTCTGTAATTCTTCGGGCATTTCACCCAAATCTTTCTGCCCGTCATAAAAACAAAATCCAGTTTGCAAGGTCGGGCTATGCCAATCGGGTTGTGGCTTTCCGAGAACTTTAGAAAACATTGCTAGGTGAAGCAAATCCGAATATTTCCCGCCGAAAATCGGACTGTGATTTTCGCTCAAACCAATTTCGCGCCGAAAGCGACGATAACTTTCGAGCTGCGCATCAATCATTCGCTTGAACAGCCCGAAAAGCGCTCGATGAAATCCTGCGCCGAGAAACCGCAGATGGCGAAGATACGGTATCGCAACTGGGTCGTGGGCGGAAAAAAACGAAGACGGCGCAAGACTCGTCGTGACCCATTTGATTCCGTTTTTCTCGGCAACAGAGGACGCGGCGAAAACGACTTCGCCCGTAATGAAAAGGTCTGCGCCCGCGACCGCCGCCGTCAAATCTTCATACATCGGGCGCACGTTCGGCAGCAAGATTTCTTTTATAAGCGTTTGCGTGCCGCTTCTTGCATCCATTATGCGGCGGGCAAGTTCTCGATCTTCGGGATTGATGTCTGGTCGCAGCGGCGAAAATTCAAAGCCAAGCGCGTCAATTTTTTCGCGGTAAACTTCCGAGGTGTTGACGAGGATTTTGTGTCCGCGCGCTCGAAGCTCGATTGCCAGCGCGAGCATCGGATGAAGGTCGCCGAGCGAGCCGAACGTGGATAAAACGATTTTCATTTCAGTTATCAGTCAACAGTTATCAACTAACAGTCAACAGAAATTTGATAACTGTTGACTGTTTCATACTTGTTCATCTGTGGATAATTCTTCCTCTGCCTTTCTCTGTTTTACTCGTTCTCCGATTTGAAAACGAATGCTCAAAAAGAAACTAACCGCGCCCGCGACAGCCGCCACAAAAAGGGCGTCCATATTACCCGTCCACAGAAAAAATGCGGCGACTCCAATTAGAACCACCGCCAAAATTTGAAAAATTCTTTCCATTTATTTACTCGTTTTTAATTTCCTCGCGCGCAATTTGGCTCACCGGCTTTTGCCTCCGACTCTTTCTTAAAAAGTAACGTATCAGCAGGTAAATTGGCAAAACGATAAAAAGCAGAAAAGGCAGAAGGGCGATTGCCGCACTTATTAAAATGAGTGTAAAACTTAGAGCCGCATCAAAGCCGCGCCCGATTGACTGACCGATTTGATGGAAAAAACCGGAAGAGTTGGCGGAAAAAGCGGCTGGCGTTTGCAGCCGGATTTTAATTGTTGAAAGGCTCGCTTGATTTTCCAGAAACTTTTTTCTGCCTTCAATTTTTTCGATTTCGCCGCGGACGGTTGCAATTTCACGCTGGACGTTTAGCGCGTCGGCGACCGAATTTGCCCGCTTCATTATTTCCAAAAACTGTTCTTCGAGTGCCTTTTGCGTTTTCAGACGCGCTTCGACGTCGATAAATTCTTCGGTTACGTCCTCGCCTTTGACGGTTTCGACGACTGTTCGGCTTCCGGTTTTACGAATTTCATCCAGCGTTTCGCCAAATTTTTCCGCCGGAACGCGCACGGTCATTGTAACTGTGTCGCGCACCAGAGCTTTTGCATCACTGCTGCTCTGATTCGATTCGACAACGAAACCGCCTTTACCTTCGGCAATCGCCGCGATTTTCCGCTGCGCTTCTTCGGGCGCGTCCGTCTCCAAAGTCAAATCGGCGTTGCGAATAATTTTGCGTTCGACGGCGGCGGGCGCAGACTGCGTTTGTCTTGATTGTTCAAGCGAAACTTGAGTGGCGGTGGCAGGCGCATTGGACGAGCCTCCGCTCATCTTACCTTCAAAAGCTGCCGGTGCTGCATTTGTATTTGACGCGCTAAATTCTAAACTCGAACAAGCCGTTGTAACTGCAATAACTAAAACAGCGATAAATCCGATTTTTTTCATAGTTTTTCTCTTCGTCAAAAAATTTAACATCAGAACGCATTAAATCAAAAAATTTGCACGGTTAAATTACAGATTTGAAAATTGAAATTTCAAATTCCGGTTTTTGATTTAAATTTTGCATTTTAAATTTTTCAAGATTTTCGCGCCGCTTCCCGAAAACCTTTGCCGGTAAAAATGGCGCGAGCGGCATTTGATATTCGGCGCATCGCGCGCAAAACCTTTGGAAAAAACCAGACAAAGAAAATCATAAATATTATCAGCACAATCGCAATCAAAACGGGAGCGAAAACGGCAAGAAGCGAGCCAATAATCGCAATGCCGTCTTCGATAAACGACAATGCCCAATTGGAAACGGGTTCGGGCGAGAGATTTGCTCCGGCGCGCAACGCGGCTTTCGTTCCGTGCGAAGACAATGCCAGCCCGCCGCCCAGCAAAGTTGCAATGACCGAAACACTCGCGTCCATTTGATTTGTCGCCGCATACGCGACGACCGCGCCTGCCGGAACGCGAATAAACGTATGAATTACATCCCAAACGCTGTCAACATAAGGAATTTTGTCGGCGAAAAATTCGATTAAATAAAGCGTTCCGGCAATGCCGATAATCCACCAATTATCGAGCGCGTCCAAGCCGCCGGGCAATTTTGTGCCGCCGAATTTTTCAAGCAGTCCCAAGACCGTTACAGTCGCGTAAAGATTGATGCCCGAAGTCCAAGCCGAACCGAGCGCGAGCGATAAAGTCGAAAACCAATCCATTGCATTTCTCCTTTCTAAAACTTCAACCAGAACCAAGCGCGTAAACTAGCGTGTCGGGATGATAAGTTTTCCAATCGAACCAAAAATCCTTGAGAACAGAAATTTTTTTCAACTGCTTTCCCGCGAGTTCACCGCTTACTGTCTTGCCGGAAAAATTCCAAACGCTTCCGGTTTCTGCATCGACAATTTCGGTCGAATCGGGCTTAATAAAAAACTCCAACATTTTTCCGTCAACTGTTCTTTCAAAAGCGCGGACGGATTTTTTGTCTTCTCCGAGAAATATAATAATATCTGTGCCGCCGAGCGTGTCGAGAATCGGGCTTTGTTTTTGCAAAGCCGACATCGGATAAGCCTTTGCTTTTCCGCTAATTTCAATTCCAACAATCAAAGCGCGCGGCTCGAAAGTTTCGTCTTGTTGCGCCGAAACTTTAACCGGCATTTTTCCAACTTTGTCTTCCCAATCTGCCGACTCGTATTCTCGCGCCGCCATAATTTTCTCGTCGGGACGCAGAACGCGCCCGTTCGGATTTTCTCGTTTCCAAACGCCGAAAGTTAGTTCGTCGTGAAAAACATTCTGGAGCTTTTGACCTTTCATCGCGCCTTGAATCGCTTCGCCCGTAACCTGCTGCCACCACGAGCCGGTTTCCGCGTCGCGCATTATAAAATTTTGATTGTTGATTCCGGCAAGATGAAATTCAAGTTTTCGTCCGTTCACGACGGACTGCCACACAATACCCGTGTGGCAGAGCGTTCAGTAAGTCGCCGTTATCGGCACGCCGCCGACCGTATCTTGAACAATGTGATGATACGCCATCTGACGAATCGGATAAGCAACCGATTCGCCGCCTATTTCAACCGCCAATACCATATCGTCATCGGCGACAAAATCTGCTTCATTCACTTTTGCATAAGCCGACTGCCCCAGCGGATTAAACATCCATTCAAAATGATTCTGCCGCGCAAACCAGACGCAAAAGAAAACAATTGCCAGCGGAAAAACTAAAAATGCTTTACCGAACCAACGCTTTGACTTGCTCCAGATAAAAACACACAAAGCAATCGAAATAAGCGCGGCAAAAACAGTCAAAAGAGGCGACCAACTCTTTAAAAGATATGAAATTTGCACGCCTTTTTCGGTTTGCGGCGCGAACGGCTGAATCAGCCAAACCGGAATTGCGATGACCGCAAAAATCGTTAAAGAGATAAAAAGCAAAATCAACCACGCCGTTTTATAACCTAATTTATTTGTCATAACAACTTCCCCGCCGATTCTGTTTTACGCTTCATCGTTTTCTTCAGTTCCGTCAGATTCTTTTTTGAAGCCGAATTTTTCCAAGCGATACTGCAAAGTTCGAAACGTCAGACCGAGAAGTTTCGCCGATTTCGTGATGTTATTGTCGGTTCTGTCCATCGCCTGCATTATCAGGCTGCGTTCGACGTCTTCAAAATTTACGCCGTTCGGCGGCAGTTTGAAAAGCGCGTCGGCGTTTGCCGCAGGCGACTGCGCCGACTGCATTTCCGGCGGCAAATCTTCGAGCGTAATCGTGTCGTTTTCGCACAAAAGCGTGGCGCGCTCGATTGCCGACTCCAATTGCCGAACGTTTCCCGGATAAGCGTAATCTTCCAAAACGCGGCGTGCTTGCGCGTTGATTTTTATTTCTCGCTTTGTGTCGCGCGTGTGTTTTTTCAGAAAATAATCAATCAATACAGGAATGTCGGAACGACGCTCGCGCAGCGGCGGAATTTCGATTGATAAAACATTTAAACGGTAATACAAATCTTCGCGGAAACGCCCGTCTTGCGACATCTTTAATAAATCCCGATTGGTTGCGGCGACGACGCGCACATCAACGTTTAATTCGCGCGTTCCGCCGACGCGGCGGATTTGTTTTTCCTGCAAAGCGCGCAGGATTTTCGCCTGCAAAGCGATGTCGAGTTCGCCGATTTCGTCAAGGAAAAGTGTGCCGCCGTCGGCGACTTCAAACAAGCCTTTCTTTTCGTTGACCGCGCCGGTGAACGAACCTTTTTCATGACCAAAAAGCTCGCTTTCAAGCAGGTTTTCGTTTATCGCGGCACAGTTGACGGCTTGGAAAACTTCGTCGGTTCGCAAACTGTTTTTATGAATCGAGCGCGCAATCAATTCTTTTCCCGTTCCCGATTCGCCGCGAATCAAAACGGTCGAGTTCGATTTCGCCACCTTTAAAATCAGCTTTTTCACCTTGTCCATTTCCGGCGAAAAAGAGACGATTTCAGTGTCGAGCGTGGAAAGTTTATTTAACGCGCGCGAGATTGTGTCAAGCAGTTTCTCGCGTTCATACGGCTTTTGCAGATAATCAAAAGCGCCCAGTCGCAGCGCATCAACCGCCGAATCCACCGTTCCGTGCGCCGTCAGCAGAAGCACGATAATTGATTTGTCAAAATCGGTGAGATTTTTTAGTAAATCAAGTCCGCTCATTCCCGTCATTTTCAAATCAGTCAAAACAAGGTCAAAATGTCGGTCGGCGACAAATTTCATTGCCGCTTCGCCCGACGATGCGGTCGTTACGTCGTAACCTTCGCCCGACAAAATCATTTCCAAAATCTCGCGCTGAGATTTTTCGTCGTCGACAACTAAAATTGATTTCCTAGCCATATTTTATTTTGCTTTCGGTAATTTCAGGCAAAACCGCGTTCCCTCACTTACCTTTGATGTAACTTTGATTGTTCCATTATGAACGTCAACGACTTTCTGCACAATCGCTAAGCCTAAACCCGTTCCTGTTTCTTTAGTCGAAAAATACGGCTCGAAGATTTTCTGTAAATTGTCTTCGCTGATGCCTTTGCCGGTGTCGATGATTTCGACGTTGACAAAATTTTCTTCCGCAGAGATTTTCACGCTTAAATTGCCGCCCGCGCCTTCCATCGCTTGGACGGCGTTGATGAAAAGATTGTTGAAAACAGACCGCAAAAATTCCGCGTCGCCTAAAACCCGCGGCACGTTTTCGCGTTCGACGAGACTGATTTTGACGTTTTGTTCGGCGGCTTGGGCTTCGACGATTCTAAGAGAATCTTCGATGACGCGCCGTATGTCGAGCGGCTGCAAATTGACTTTCGGCGGGCGCGAATAGCTCAGAAAATCCGATATTTGCTGGTTGATACGTGCGACTTCGGCTTTCAGCTGCGCGGTTAGTTTTTCAAAATCAGCTTTTTTCTCCGCGTTTTCGGGCGCAAATTTCGCGCGCAGATGGTCGAGCGACAAATTAATATAATTGAGCGGATTGCGAATTTCGTGTGCGATTGCCGAGCCGAGTCTTCCGACAACCGCCGATTTTTCGGCTTGCTGCAATTGCGCTTCCAATTGGCGCGTTTTTTCTAGCTCGGCGGTCATCTCGTTAAATTGCAGAGCAAGCTGCCCGATTTCGTTTGTACTGATTCCGTCGGCAACGCGCACGCTCAAATCGCCTTCGGCGACGCGCCGCGCCGCATTTGATAGATTGGAAATGGGCTGCGTAAAACGCCGAACAAGAAAAATCGTAACAAGAGTTGAAATCAGCAGAATTCCCAAAGTGTAAACGAGCGGGCGCGCCGCGCGAATGACCGCTTCCTTGCGGTCATTTTCCAGAATTACCATCACGTAGAAACGTCCTTTGTCAGTTTCAATCGGAATAGCATGCGCTTCGCCGCCAGCGTCGGAATTTGTTCCGACATTCGGAAAATTTTTGCGGTCTTCGCCCAAACGGTCTGATTCCATTAGGGGCGGCAAATCTTTAACGTCTTTCAGAAAATGTTTTTGCGGATTGTCATTTTCATCGTAATACGGCTTGTATTCTGCGCTTAAACTGTCGTTTATCTGCCAATTGTTGTTAATGACGATAATGTCTTTTATGCGATGATTCGTGCGTTCTTCAAAGGCGGCTTGACCTTCGCGCTCTACGAAATCTTCTAAGCGGTCGGTTGAAGATATGCTGTTAAAACCGAGCGTGATTCCGGCAACGAGCGCCTGCTCTTGGATTTGCCGCAGATTGTTATTTTCCCTCTCAGTTTTAAGATTCAAATAATACTGCACGCTGAGCGTGGCGATTAAAAGAAACGCCAGAATTACCAGAAGTCTGCCGCGAAATGTGTTGAAGAAATTCATTTTTACAAATCTAAAATATTTCGAGCCGAAAATTTGCGAACGGTTTTTCTTGCCGTTTCGATATTTTGAATGTTATAGTCTTATTTAGCTTTTGAAGCAAAGTTTTTGGGCAACGGAAGTTTTTTTCGAGTTCGACAAATTCTCCAACTCTCCGCCCGAAATTCTACCAAAATTTCAAATAAAAAGAGGTCATAGCCGATGATTCCTACTGCTGTTGCAAAGTTGTATTTTAAACTTTTGTCCGTCGTTTTTGTAATTTCCGTTTTCTTGTCCGCCTCTACGCAGGCTCAAAAAAGGAAACCGACCGCTGAAAAGAAGAAATCTCAAGCCTCAAGTCAGACAACATCAAAGTCAGCTAATAAAACAACTGATAAAAAATCGTCGGCAAAACAAATTGCCGAAAAGCAGACTTCATCTAAAAACGACAAAAACGCAAAAGATAAAAACGCAACCACAGCAAAAAGTCGGCAGGCAGAGGTAAGGAATCGCGCCGAGGAAAAACGACAGGCTGAGATTCGCCGAGCCGAAGAAGCCAGAAGACGTGAAATAGAAGAAGCGCGCAGGCAGGCGGCGCTGGCGGAACAACGTCGCCGCGAGCAAGCCGCCCGCGAAGCCAGAGAACGAGCCATCGCTTTCGAGCGCGGGCTTCGCACCGAAACCGTTCAGAATATCGCAAACGATAATACGGAAGGCGAGGATTTGGAAGTGCGTCGCGCGGCGATTACCGCACTTGGAAATAAAGCCGGAATGGTCGTCGTAATGGAGCCGCAGACAGGCAAAGTTCTTTCAATCGTCAATCAAGATTGGGCAGTTCGCAAAGCATACAAACCGTGTTCGACTATAAAGCTCGTTACGGCAATTGCAGGCTTGAATGAAAACGTCATTGACGGGTATGACGGAAGTATTACGACGCGCAGATTTCCGATGGATTTAAACGATGCGCTGGCTTTTTCAAACAATAAATATTTTCAAACCGTCGGCGCGAGTCTTGGCAACAAAAAAATGCTCGCATACGCGCAGATGCTCGGCTTGGGGCGACCGACCGGCATCAACGCGGACGAGGAAACAGGCGGACGGCTTCCTTTCGGCAACTCGAACGCGAAAGTTTATTCGCACGGCGAAGATTTTGAAGTTTCGCCCGTCCAATTGGCGGTTCTTGTTTCGACAATTTCAAACGGCGGAAAAATCGTCGTCCCGCAAATTCCGCGCACGAAATTTGAACAAACGAATTTTCGTATGACGACGCGCGGCACGGTCAATCTGCCTCTTCAGGATTTGCAGGGTGTCGTGCCGGGAATGATTGGCGCGGCGAGCTACGGAACTGCCAGACACGGCGTCGATTCTTCTATGGGCGTTGCTGGAAAAACCGGCTCTTGCATCGGGCAAGGTTCTTGGCTCGGACTTTTCGCGTCTGTTGCTCCCGTCGCCAATCCGAAACTCGCCGTCGTCGTCATCACACGCGGTCAAGCCGAACGCGGAAAATACGCCGCCGCCGTTGCGGGAAAAATTTATCAGGCATTAAGCTATCGACTTCGGGAAAAAGGCGCACAACCGTTCGTCGCTCAAACTCCGACCGTTCTAAAACCTTTAACGGTTAAACCGCAGCCGAAAGTTGACGCGAAAACCGCCGCTCTGCTCGACGACGCAGACGAAGACGGCGGAGACGCCGAAGTCGATAACGACGCGCTTTTGAGCAAAGGCAAAAAAGGCGGCGCGGATAATAATGCGAAACCGGAAGCGATTCAAAAGCCAGAAAGAAAAATCGAAAAACCGACGACGACTTTTGCGCCCGTCGTTATCACGGTAAAACGGGAAAAACAAAGCGCGACGCGCCCGCGCGTTGTTTCGCACGAGTAAACAATTCGGAAATCAAACAAAATTTAACTTTTCGAGATGAGCGCTTTCGCAAGTTTTGAAGAGTTTTTTTTCTATCATTGTTCGTTTCTCCAGCCGCGTTTTAGCTTGACATAGAAGCGAAATCTGCGTGATGATTTAGCTTCAATAATTGACGAGCGGAATTTTGCCGACATAATTTTTTATCGCGTGAAAATAGTTTGCCGAATCGCAAAATCTAGCAACTCTTTTTTTGAATCAAACATCTGAATTTTCGCAAAACGCGCGAATACTTGCCGGTTTCGGAGTTCGCAGAAAAAATTACAGTATCGAAAACGCTTGGAGGAAAAATTTCAAATGAAAACCATTTTTAGAGCTTTGACGCTTGCCCTTTTACTGACGGCTTTTACCGCCGTCGCCGTTAAACCGACTTTCGCTCAAGGCGACGGCGTAGAAGAAAACATTGCCTTATATAAAAAATACACGGATAATCGCGGCGGAACTGTTGACCAAATGCAAATCGCTATCGAAGCTGGGAAACAATATATTGAAAAGTATGGAACTAATGCCGACTATGCCGCTCAAATAGAGTTTTTGAAAAAAGACGTTCCGAGACTAGAAAAAGTAGTAGCCGATATTGTAATCGGACAACAAAAACAAGCTCTTTACAAACGTTTTGATGCGAGCGTCCAAGGCAAAACATACGACGATACATACGCAAGCGGAAGAGAAATTCTTGCCGGGAATCCCGATTTGGTTGATGTGCTTATCGTTTTAGGTTCAATCGGCTATGACGAATCGCTGAAAACTCCGTCGAACACAAAATACAATGCCGACACGATTAGCTATGCAAAACAGGCGATTCAGAAAATCGAATCAGGCGCGAAAACAGAAAATTACGGCGCGTATCAATACACTTACGGCGGCGTCAAAGAATTTCCCGACGCTAAACAAAATGCTCTCGGCTGGCTCAATTATAATATCGGTTATTTAATGTATTTCAATCAAAATATGAAAAAGGAAGCAATTCCTTATCTTTACAAAGCGACTCAATACAATTCAGCACCTAAGAATTTTCCGGTTGTTTATCAAACTATCGGCGCGTCGTATTTCGACGAGGCAAAGCGTCTGAGCCAAGAAAGCGAAACCAAGGCAAAAGCGGCGGGCGACAAAGATACGGATGAATCAAAAGCCGCATACGCGATGGCAAAAGGCTATGCCGACCGCGCGATTGACGCTTATGCGAGAGCTTATAAAATTGCGAGCAACAATCCGGCAACCAAGAAAGAATATAAAGACGGTCTTTATAAAGTTTTGCAAGACCTTTTCAAATTCCGTTACGACGGCAAAATCGACACTCTCGATTCATATCTTGCAACAGTTATGAACAAACCGTTTATTGACCCGTCAACGCCAGTAACTCCGGTTATAGAAGCGACGCCAGCGACGACAACGGCTAATTCTTCATTGAGCGCAACGTCGAATACGACTGTAGCGGCTTCAAACGAATCGTCAAAAAGCACTTCTGCAAAAGTCGTTACATCGACAACTGTGCCAGCTACTAAGGCGACGCCTGTAAAAACTGTCGTGAAAACAACCGCTCCGGCGAAAAAACCTGCTCCGAAAAAGAAAGGAACTCGATAATTTTCTTCCCTAACGAATAAAAAAGAAAGTCGGACGCGAAAAACTATGCGCGTCCGACTTTCTTTTTTGCCGCAAAATTTTTAAGATAAGCGTTCTATGTCAAACAATCTCGGAATTTTGGAACAGCTGCTCGGCTACAAATTTCAAAATCTTGCCCTTCTTGAACGCGCCGTAACGCATCGTTCTTGGGCATATGAAAAAATGCCGTTCGGCGACGAAGAGGAAATTCGCGGGCTGCAAAATGAATCGCTCGAATTTGTCGGGGATTCCGTGCTTGGCTTGGTTATTACCGAGCAGCTTTTTATCCTTCATCCGAAGGCGAGCGAAGGCGATTTGACTCTAATGAAACATCATCTCGTCAGTATGGGAACGCTGGCGAAAATCGCGCAAGACTTGGGTTTGGGCAGATTTATGCGCGTCGGGCGCGGCGAGGAAAAAACCGGCGGGCGGCGCAAACAGGCGCTTCTGGCGGATATTCTCGAAGCTATTATCGCAGCGATTTTTTTCGACAGCGGTTACGTTTCCGCACGCGCCGTCGTTGGTCGCATTTACGCCGAAGAGCTGCGCGAAGCGACGCCGAAAACTTCGCTCGATTATAAAACGCTGCTGCAGGAAACTTTGCAGGGCGATAAACGTCCCGCGCCGACGTATAAACTTTTAAAGACGGAAGGTCCGCCGCACGAATTGACGTTTTTCGTCGAAGTCGCGTGGGACACGGGGAAAATAAACGCCCAAGGCAGTTCGATAAAAGCGGCGGAAATGCTGGCGGCAAGTCAGGCTTTGAAAAAGATAAACAAAGAGAACGCTAAATCCGTAAAAAAGAGTTTGGACAAAAGTATTTCTCCGAAATGAATTTATTATGAGTAAAACTGTTAAAGAAGTAGAACAGCCAACTGTCGAAACACCTCTCGGACCGCCGAAAAGCGTGGCGCGCGAATATTTTGAATCGTTTGTCGTAACGCTTGTTATGGCGATTTTCGGAATGACGTTTATCTTGCAAGCCGTTACCGTTCCGACCGGCTCGATGCAAAATACGATTCTGGTCGGCGATTACCTGCTCGTCAATAAATTTATTTTCGCGCCCGGCGGAAAGCCGCTGCCGTTTTTGCCGCAGCGTGAGATTAAGCGCGGCGATATTATCGTTTTTAAATATCCGGGATTTAGAGACAATCCAAACAGAGACAAGGCGAGAGGCATCATTCCTTATCAAATTAATTATGTCAAAAGAGTTATTGGGCTTCCGGGCGAAGAAGTCGAGTTTCGCAACAATCAGGTTTTTATCAACGGACAGCTTATTCCCGAACACAGAATCGAGGGCGATTCGCCGAACGAGAATTCGGCGCTTGAAACAAAGGAAATCGAGCCACGCAAACCGGAAGACAAATGGGACGTCTATTACAAAAAAAGCACGATGGAAGCAATCAAAAGCGGTCAAAACTTAGACCGCTCGGAATATGATTTCGGAGTTGCGGGAAAGACGATGAAAGTTCCCGCCGACAGTTATTTCGTAATGGGCGACAGCCGCGACGACAGCGAGGACAGCCGCTTTTGGGGTTTCGTCAATCGAGATTTGGTTATCGGGCGAGCGATGTTTGTTTACTGGTCATGCGACCGCGGCGCAAGCGACGGCAGCGTTTTCGGCTGCATAACGCACCCGCGCCTAAACAGGATTGGAAAGCTGATAAAATAACGGAAAATGGAAAGTGGAAAATTGGAAAATATTCGGTCTGCATATTTTCCAATTTTCCACTTTCCATTTTCCATTTTAAAAAATGAATTTTAAATTTAACGCGGAAGTCGCCGACGCACTGGCAAATAAAAAACCTGTTGTCGCGCTCGAATCTACCGTCATCGCTCACGGCTTGCCTTATCCGAAGAATCTTGAAACCGCGCTGAATCTTGAAAAAATTGTTCGCGCAGGCGGCGCAGTTCCCGCGACGATTGCGGTTTTCGGCGGCGAGTTTTGTGTCGGACTCAGTGAAAATCAAATCGAGAAATTAGCGACCGACAAAAACATTCGCAAAATATCGCGGCGCGATTTGCCTGTCGCTGTCGGAAGACGATTAAACTGCGCGACGACGGTTGCGACAACTTCTTTTATAGCGCACCGCGCGGGCATCCGAGTTTTTGCGACGGGCGGCATCGGCGGCGTTCATCGCGGATATTCATTGGACATTTCGGCGGATTTGCCGGAATTGGCTCAAACGCCGATAACGGTTGTTTGTTCAGGCGCGAAGATTGTTCTTGATTTGCCCGCAACACGCGAATGGCTGGAGACAAACGGCGTTTGCGTTTTGGGTTTCGGATGCGACGAAATGCCGGCGTTTTATTCGAGCAAAAGTGGCTTGCCGGTTGACGAACGAATCGAGACAGCGCAAGAAGCTGCGGAAATTATAAAGGCGCGCGACGATTTTAAAATGGCGGGCGCTATTGTTTTGACCGTTCCCGTGCCGTCGGAATTTGAAATCGGATGGGTGGAGCTTGAAAATATTTTAAGTGAATCGCTTCGCCTAGCCGAAGAAAAAAACATTCGCGGCAAGGAAATCACGCCTTTCCTGCTATCGCAAATGTCAGAGAGAAGCGTGGGCAAAACTCTGGCGGCAAACGTCGCGCTGCTTGAAAACAACGCCCGCGTTGCCGCGCTCGTCGCATCCGAGTTAGTTAAAGATTAAAAGTCGAAAATTTAAAAAAGATTGCCAGCAGAAATTTATTTTCCATTTTCCATTCTTTACTATTTCAGTTTTTCCTTCCGCCTGACTTTCTCAAGTGCTATGATGTTTATTGGGCAGAGATTTTCTGTTTCGCGGCATCAAAGAATTACAAAGTTATTTTAATCGACTAGAGAATTTTTATGGCAGATATAGACGCATACAAAGACAAATTTAGCGACAGCGGCAGGCGCGTTTTGGAGACGGCTCTTGGCGAATCGAAAAAACGCGACCAAAACTATGTGGCGATTGAACATATTCTTCACGCGATTGCCAATGAAGAAATGGAGCTTTTTAATTCGACGATGCGCGATTTGGCAGTTGACCCGCGTTCGGTTCGGCTGCTGATTGAAAAGCGGCTCGACTCCTCGCGCCAACATACGGGGAAAGGTTTTCGCATCGCGCCGGAAACGACAGATCTTTTTAAGAAATCAATGGACAGGGCGCGTTCGCAAGGTCGGCGTGTGATTGAAGCGAGCGATATTTTTTACGTCCTCTCGAACGACGAGCGCAGTATCTTGAACGACGTTTTGCAAAACTTGGGAGTGCCTTCCGACGAAGTGGCGCAGACGGCGCGCACGCGCATTCGCAAAATCGAAAAAGAAGAAGAACGAGTTCGCAAGAAATACGAGCTGCCTTCTTTTCTTAAACATTTCGGCGTTTCCTTAAATAAATTAGCCCGTCAAGACAAAATTCCGCCGACAATCGGGCGCGAGAAGGAAATTCTGCAAATGATGGAAATCCTCTCGCACCGCGAGCGGTCGAATTCGCCAATGCTCGTCGGCGAGCCGGGCGTCGGTAAAACGGCGGTCGTTGAAGGCTTGGCGAGAATGATTGAATTAGAGCCGGAAAAAGTTCCGGCGCGCCTTCGTGACGCGCATATCGTTCAACTGCAAATGGGCGGGCTTGTCGCCGGAACAATGCTACGCGGAATGTTTGAAGAACGCATCAAGGGAATTATTGATGAGGTCAAAGAAAAAAGCGACATCGTTCTTTTCATCGACGAAGCGCACACGATTATCGGCGCGGGTGCGGCGATGGGAACATCGTCGGATGCGGGCAATATGTTCAAATCAGCTCTTGCAAGAGGCGAGCTGAGAATTATCGGCGCGACGACTTTAACCGAATACAAAGAATATATCGGCGAAGACGAAGCTCTTGCGCGTCGTTTTCGTCTTGTGAAAGTTGACGAACCGACAATTGAAGAAACAAAGGAAATTCTTTACGGTTTGCGTCCGCGCTTAGAGAAGAATTATTCGGTTACGATTTCCGACGAAGCAATCAACACGGCACTGGAAATGTCGCCGAAATATATTCGCAATCTTCATTTGCCGGACAAAGCAATTGGCTGGCTCGACACGGCTTCTGTAAAAGTCGAAATCAACGAACCGGCTTCAATGGTCGTTAAACCGGAACATATTATCGAAGTCATCTCGCAGGAATCGCGTATTCCGCAGGATATGATTTTCAGAGAGACGACCGACCGTTTTTCGGCGATGGAAGATCTTCTTGCCAAACGCATCATCGGACAGAAAGACGCGGTTAAAGCCGTTGCTCAACGTCTGCGTTTGAACAAAGGACCGCTTAAGGAAAACCATTACAAACCCGACGGCGTTCTTTTGTTTTTAGGTCCGACCGGCGTCGGTAAAACTGAATTAGCGAAAGCTGTTGCGGAATTTATGTTCGGCGACGAAAACAAAATGGTTCGTATCGATATGAGCGAATACGGCGAAGGCACGGTCGGCATCGAAAAACTTATCGGTATGCCGCGCGGTATTGTAGGCAGCGAACGCGGCGGGATTTTGACCGAACAGTTAAGGGAAAATCCATATACGGTTCTTCTGCTCGACGAAGTTGAAAAAGCCAATCCGTATTTGATGAATATTTTCCTGCAAGCCTTTGACGAAGGCTGGCTAACCGACGGGCGCGGCAAGAAAGTTTATCTCTCCGACGCAATCGTTATTATGACATCGAATTTAGGCTCGGAAAATTTCAAAAAATACGAAAAGCCTCTTGGATTCGGAATGAAATCACGCGGCGAGATAAAGGAAATCAAAGGCGACGTAATGAAAGCTGCCGAAAATAGATTTTCACCGGAATTTAGAAATCGCATTGACGAAATCGTTATTTTTTCGCCATTGACGATGGATGAAGTTCGAGAAATCGCGCTTATTTATCTCGGCAAATTAAAACGACAAATGGAACGACAGGGAAAAATCGTCGATATTACCGAAGAGGCGATTGACGCGCTGACGGAAAAAGGTTTTTCTCCGGCTTACGGCGCGCGATTTTTGAAACGACACATTGACGAGAAGGTCAAACTTCCAATCACAAACGCTTGGAAATCGGCGACGCGCTTTACTGTCGATGTCGAAGACGGTGAAGTCATCGTCAAACCGATAGACAATTTTAATCTGAATTAACCGAACAAATTATGTCGAATGGAAAAGGCTTTGGTGATAAAATTTCATTGAAGCCTTTTTTGTTTGTAGGTAAGTTATATCTGACACGCATAGAGCGCAAATATAAAAGAGGAAACAAGTATGAAGTTAAGGATAATTTTTTTATGTGCAATACTCGTGCTTACGACGGGTATTTTATGTGTCGCCGGTGAATTTATTGTTCCGGTAAAAACGGAAACTTTAGCAAATTCGCCGATAGTTGTTCATTACAAAATTGATTCTTCTCAATCAAAATTTATGGTTCACGCTTCGCGCGGCGGTTTGGCGTATTTCAAAGGACACAGCCACGAGATTGCCGCGCGCGATTTTAGCGGCGATGCCGAATTGACATTGGATTTAATCAATCCGGCTTCTCTGCAAATGACGATTCGCGCCGATTCGCTCGAAGAGACAAGCGATGTTTTCACCCCGCAGCAAAAACAAATCATCAAAAAGGAGTTGCAGGAAATCGTTTTGCAAACGGCAAAGTACCCCGAAATCACATTCAAAAGCACGGATGTCAAAGGAAATTTGGTTAACGGGCAGTTTGATGTAAAAATCGGCGGCGATATGACTCTGCACGGCGTTACAAAACATATCGTCATTCCGGCGCGCGTCAGCGCGAGCGGCGATACGCTTCGGGCGCAGGGCGAATTTTCAATCAACCGCAAGGATTTCAAGGTCAATGCAACAAACGCTTTTCACGGTTTTGTCCGCATCAAGCACGAATTGAAATTCACGTTTGATATTGTCGGACATCGCGTTTAGTTGGAGAAAGTTTAATGAAAAAAATTTTATTCTCAATGCTTTTCGCTTTGGTGATTTGTGTTCCTGCCTTTAGTCAAGAGTCTAAACCATTAGAGATTTTGGAGAACCCTACACCACAGCTCTCAAATGAACAGAGAAAAACTAATATAGAAGCTCAAGGAACAATTACAATTCGAGTTGAATTTCTTGCTAACGGACAAATTGGTAAAGTCTCCCCTATCAATTCTTTGCCATATGGTTTAACTGAAAACGCTATCGAAGCCGCGCGAAAAATTAAATTTCAACCTGCTGTCAAGGATGGAAATTCGACTATGGTTTCTAAAGTTATAGCGTATAATTTTCAATACGGCTGGCTTCGCGCGTCTTTATTCGACGAAAAAGCTGAAGCCGTTATAAAACACGCCGTTGAAAATCTCGGCGGCGAAAAATATCTTCAAGCAAAATCGCAAATCGGACGCGGGAAATACAGCATTTTGCGCGACGGCGCGATTATCTCATTTCAAACATTTGTCGATGTAATGGTTTTCCCCGATAAGGAACGCACCGAATTTAAAACCGGCGGCGCGAAAACCGTGCAGACGAACACGAGCGATACGGGCTGGATTTTCGACGGCGCGGCGCAAGTTATCAATGTCCAAAATAAAGAGCAAATCGAAAATTACCGGCGCGGCATTCGCACGAGTCTTGATAATCTTCTGCGCGGAAATTGGCGCAAGGAAGTTGGAGTGAAACTTCAGTCGGCAGGCAAGCGGCAAGCAGGTTTGGGAAGAAGAAACGACGTTGTAAAACTCGTCTTTGCAGATGATTTTGCCGTCGAATTTGAATTCTCCGACGACGGTATGCCTGCCAAATCAATTTACAAACGCAAAAATTCCGACGGCGAAACTGTTACGGAAGAAGACCGTTATGCTCAATTTGTCGATGTTCAGGGAATAAAAACGCCGTTTATAGTTGACCATTTTTCTAATAATCAACAAACGAGCCGCGTCAATTACGAATTGGTCGAGTTTAACAAAACTGTTTCCGATTCGATCTTTGCGAAACCGGCGAATGCAAAAGAACTCAAGAAGGATTTAAAGTTTTAAGAAATTGTTTGAAAATTAAATCTTTGAGTACTCAAAATTGCATCGGCGCAGCGTTAGATCAGTTAAATCTCGACAAAAAACACTTTAAGGCAAAAACAAAATTTTAAAGCTAAACTTCAACATAAAATAATGGCGGTGTGAAACCGCCATTAAACCGCAAAACTTATTTCACGGACAATTTATTTTCGTTAATCATCGTCGTCGTGATGTCGAGGCATAGTAACTTGCAAAATCTCACCAAGTCCGGGAATAGGCGGTCCGAAACCCCAATTTGAAATATAGAGTTTGCCGTCCGGTCCGAAGGTCATTGCCGTCGGAAAATTTAAGCCCGTAACAATTTCTTCCAACGTTCCATTGCGCCGGACGCGAACAACGCGACCTGTTCCCGGGGTTGGGAATGGATTATTCGTCGTCGTTTCCAAAACGTATAAATTATCTTCTTCATCAAAGGCAGCGCCTAACACTGCCGTTAAGCCTCCGGCAACAACTGTAAATTTACCGCTAGATTTAACTTTGAGGATTTTTGATGAACCGGCGACAAGTGGAAATGTTCCAAGGTTGCCGACGTAAAAATTTTCATCATACGTCAATGCGGTCGGGACGGAATGACCTTGCGACGCGGAAGTATCAATAACGCGACTGATATTTCCATTTGTTTCGACGCGGAGTAATTGACCGTGATTTGATTCGACCACATAAAGCGCGCCTCTGGCAGCGACCATACTATACGGCGTTCCGTCCGGCTCGAAATCGTCCGGTTCGGGATTTGCCGTTTCGTTGTTCATTACAAAACTGCTGATGTTAGCGATTGGACTCCAGCTGCCGTTAGAATTAATTCGTAAAACGCTGTTGGGAATTTCAGGATGACCGTGCGAACAACCGCCGCCGGCGAGTAGAGCGTAAAGCCGTCCATCAAGAAAGGCAATATCCGCGATACCCATTCGGTCGCCTATCGCGGCTTGCGTTGACGGCAGGTTTTGGGCGACTGTCGAAACCGCCCCATTCTGGTTAAATCGAAGAATACGCGCCGTGTTGCCGCCTAACCAAGGTCCGACCGGTGCGGGAACTTGTTGGCACTGTCCGGTGGTTGAAACAGTTCCACCGAGTCCTGCTTCAGCAACATAAATATTGCGGTCGCTCCCGAACTTGAGTCCGCGCGGCGCATTCAATCCCGAAGCAAAGACGTTAACAGTGATATTATTCGCCGCCGGTCTAACCTCGGGTTTGAATAAAGACGAAAATACCTGCTCCGAAAAACTTGTCGCGCTTGTGTTAATTATAAAGTTGTTTCTCTGGGCTAAGACAATCGAGTCCAGAAAGACAATTGAGAAACCGATGCAAATCAGTCTGAAAATTGACGATAAAAAATTTTTGAATTGTTGATTGTATTTCACTTTAATTATCTCCTTGGCGTTCGATAAAAACGCCGCTCTATTAAAGAAAGTAACCGGCAAGTATTCGGAGTTCACGCCCGCAGCGCGCATCTTTGGCGAAGAAGCAAACACATGTTTGGACTCCAAGACTTGTCGCCAGCCAAATTATTGAACTTGATTAGTCGGCACATCGCTGCCCAAACCAAAGTAGCCGTAATTGATTCCGCCGCTCGCTAGCCGGATATACCAGATTCCGCCGCGATAAACCGCCACGTCAGCTTTGCCGTCGCCGTCGTAATCTGCCGGAACGAGCGCGTCCGTTCCCAAGCCCCAATTGACTCTTGCGATGTCGCCTGAGTTGCTGAACGCAATATACCAATTGCCTTCGGACGGGCGGAACACGGCGACATCGGTTCTTCCGTCGCCGTCATAGTCTGCCGGAACTGGTTTATCGCTCGCGTCGCCGAACTGAAATTGCGTCAATCCGGCGCGGCTTTGCTGAATAATCCAAGTTCGGTTTGATGGTCGGAACACTGCGTAATCGGCGCGTCCGTCGCCGTCGTAATCGCCTACTACGGGCTTGTCTCCGCTTGTTCCCAATTGGAAGGAAGTAGATTGATTGGTCGCCGGATTATAGAGATACCAAGTTCCGTTTGATGGTCGCCAGACGGCAATCTCGGCGCGTCCGTCGCCGTCAAAATCTGAGGGAAGCGGCACGTCTCCCGATTGCCCGAAATGAATGATAATAAATCCGCCCGTGCTTTTCGCCACATACCAATTTCCTTCCGACGGGCGAAACACTGCAATGTCGGTTTTACCGTCGCCGTCATAATCGGCGGGCGCGAGTATGTCGGTTGAAAGACCGAACTGCGCGGCGGAGAATCCGCCTTGAACGCGGTTGAGATACCAAGTCCCGTTGGACGGGCGGAAAACTGATAAGTCGGATTTGCCATCGCCGTCGTAATCGAAATTTGAAGTAACCGGACTGCGAATGACGGTAACAGAATTCATCAACGCCGGATTGTCGGGAACGCTGTCGGCAGTTTCCAAAACCGGAACAATTGTGCCGAACAACCTTATTCTGACGCGGTTGTTCGTTCCCGGCGTTCCGACGGAAGCGGGGGCTGAACGCGCTCCGAAGGAGGCAATGTCATGTAATTGATTATTAGCAAACCGACAATTTCGCAGTTCGACGTTGACGGTGTTGTTTGACGTTCCGTTCGGGATTGAAGTGTTTTCACCGCCGGGGACGACCAGACCGCCGAAATCGAAATTGTTAAAGCCGTTGTTGTTTTCAAAAACGTCGCCGGATGCCGTGAAGCTGACCGTGTTTCCATTGGCGACAGTCGAATTAGCGCTCAAACCGCCGCCGACAACCGCGCCGTCGCCGTTTTCAAAGAATCGGTCGCCCGAAGAAAAAACTGTCTCGACGGCGTTGTTTGAGCGGTTGTTTTCAACTAAAAGTCCGGTGTAGTTGTTATAACTTCGATTGCCGCTCAAAGAGGCGAATATGATACCGCCGTTTGCGCCTTGCTGACTTGCGATACGAAAACCCTCGCCCTGCGCGCCTATTCTGTTGTTGTAAAAATCATTATCAACGATTTCCGCGTTGATGACGCGACCTGCCTGTGCCGCTCCGAAATTTCTGACATCTAATCCCCGCGCGCTGTTGCTTGAGGCAATATGCGCGACACGAATGTTAGTCGCTGCCGACGCGAGTTCGGTCCCGATGTTTGTGTTTCCGTTGACCGCGTTCCTCGCCGTCAACCATTCGATTGAATTCGTTCCTCTGCCCATTCTGATCGCTCCGGTGAGCGGAATCGGCGTTGCGCTGTTGAATGAACTCAACGGCAGATTAATCGCGTCAATAATCACCGCGCCGCGTTCGCCGACCACGCCGCGCAAAGACATATTCTCCTGAAGCTCAAGCCGCCCGGCGTTCGGTCGCGCCGCTCCGTTCGGGTCATTAACGGAAAGCAGATAAACGCCGGGCGCGATAACAATTTGGTTGCCCGCGTTTGCAGAATTATTGACGGCTGCGTAAAGTTCCTCGATGTTAGTTACATTAACAGAAGCTAGACTAACAAAACTGAATTTTGTCGAATCGGAACTAAACGCTGTCGATGCGGGCGAATCGGAAATCGAATAAAGATTGTTCTCTACTTTTACTGCCGATTGCGCCCTCATTGTTGTTGTAATTGCGGCGAATGTGAAAATTATTAATGCGGCGACGTAAAGCCGCTTTGTTGTAAATTTTATTTGATTCATCTCTCTCCATTTTTACTTTCTAATTATTTCGTCGGCTGTTATAATGCAGGCGATATTTTGCTAATTCACCCGAAGCCTTCTAACAACCGACGTTTTGCGTTGTGCAGATACACAATAAACATCGGAGGTTGAATATGTCTTTGGAAAATTCTCCTAGTTTTCTCCTAAATTTCTCGGAGCGCGAAATGAACGGTGGAAAGAAACATTTTTATCAATTCAAGTCATTTCGGCTTGATGTAGAAGAGCGTCAATTACTTCACGGCGACGACGCCGTATCGCTCACGCCGAAGGCTTTCGATGTGCTGGTCGCGCTGGTCGAGCGCAACGGTCATCTGGTCGAAAAGGATGAGCTTTTGCGACTCATCTGGTCGGATTCGTTTGTCGAAGAGGCGAATGTGGCGCGAATCGTTCACACGCTTCGCAAGATTTTGGGCGAGGGCGAAAACGGAAACAAATTTATCGAAACGGTGGCGAAAAAAGGTTATCGTTTTGTTGCCGAAGTCGAAGAAATTAATGTTTCGCAGGCGCCTGACCCCGACGACGCAAACCTTCAAACTGCCGAGACGCAGCACGGTTTTTCGCAGCAAATTAAAAATCACAAACCGCTTGCCGCCTTTGCCTTGATTGCTTTACTCACTGGCGCAATCAGTCTTGGTTATTATGTTTTCTACGCGAAAAAATCACCTTTGAGCGGGAACGGCAAAAAATCAATTGCCGTTTTGCCTTTCGTCAATACTAGCCAAGATGCAGATGCCGAGTATCTTTCCGATGGAATTACGGAAAACGTCATCAACAATTTATCGCAGCTTTCCGGTTTGAAAGTTATGGCGAAGAATTCTGTTTTCAGATACAAAGGTAAGGAAATTGAACCGAAAAAAATCGCCAACGAACTCGGCGTACAAAATTTGGTGGCGGGCGAATTTAAACAAGTCAGCGACAAAATCGTTATCAATGTCCATTTGATTGACCCAAACGACGGCTCGCAAATTTGGGGCAAACAATTTATCAAGAATTCTTCCGACGTAATTGCGGCGCAAAATGAAATCGCGCAATCGGTCGCGCAAAGTCTGCGCTTAAATTTAACCGACGCGGAAAAACGACAACTCGCCAGACGCCCGACGGAAAACGCGGCAGCCTACCAGCTTTATCTCAAAGGTCGCTATTTCGCGCAGCTAAATACGCCTGACGCGCTGAACAAGTCAATCGAGTTTTATCAACAGGCAATTGCTAAAGACCCGAATTTCGCGCTTGCCTATTCGGAAATAGGAATGAGGTATATAAATCTCGGAATATATTTTGCGCCGCCGCGCCAAATGATGCCGAATGCGAGGATTTATGCGGACAAGGCGCTGGAGATTGACAATACTTTGTCCGACCCGCATACAATTTTGGGAGTAGTCGCGCTTCTCTACGATTGGGATTGGGATAAAGCAAAAGAGGAATTAACCGAAGGCGATACGATAAAGCTCCAGTCAATTGAAACTTTTAGCTGCGCGGCTCACGTTCTGCACGTAACCGGACGCGCTTCGGAAGCCGACGAGCCTCTACATCGCGCTTTGGAAACCGACCCGCTTTCGATTTCTCTAAACACCGAACTCGGTTGCAATTCCTATTTCGCCCGGCGATACGACGAATCAATCAGCCAATACCGCGAAGCGTTGAGTATAGAGCCGCGCAACTTTATGGCTTTATACGGTTTGGCACGTTCCTTAAATCATCAGAAACAATATCAGGAAGCCATCGGCGAAATTGAAAAAGCAAAGACGTTTATGCCGATGTTCCCGCCGATTGCCGTCGCCGAAGAAGGCTACGCCTACGCCAAAATGGGCAAGCGCGAAGAAGCGGAAAAACAATTGATGACGCTCGACGACATATCAAAGAAAATTTACGTTGACCCGTTTTTTATGGCGACGGTTTATTTAAGTTTGGACGATAAGGACCAAACTTTCACGTGGCTTGAAAAAGCATACGAGGCGAAGTCTTCGCTGATGCCGACAATCATCAACGATATAAAATGGAATGATTTACGCGGCGACGCGCGGTTTCAAGACTTACTACGGCGCATCGGCTCGCCGGTTTAGAAGGCGGCGAAGACGATAACCGGAAAAAAGCGTATCGCCGATTTTGCTTCGGCGCGTTAGATTCGATTTATTGCGCCAAATTATGATTTCGGTATCGCCATGTCATTTCAACTTCAATCGCTTTCAGAAAAAAAGAAGTGCCGCAAAAAGGCGCGAAACTTATAAAAAGATTTTTCTCGCCTTCCTCTTTGTGAATTCCGCGCCTTTCCGCAGTGCTTCTTTTTATCTCGGATTGAATTTAAATGAAAGCAAAATCGAACTGCTCTAAATGAACGGACGTATCGCCCGTTATATCTACGCTTCCGAGATACGCCTCGATTTCTTCCAAAATCAAATTTTCGGATTCGCGCAAAGCGCGCGCAACTTCAGGGTGAACTCTCAAAGTCGTCTGGTTAAAGTCCTCTACGTTTTTCGCCAAACGTCTTGCTTCTTCCAAAATTTCAAAACAGACGGTTTGCGGAGATTTCACCCAGCCCGAACCTTCACAGTAATCGCAAGGCGCGCACATTGTTCTCTCCAGCGATTGTTTGACGCGCTTGCGCGTCATTATAATCAAACCGAAATCGTTGAACGATAAAACTTTTGTCGGCGATTTATCGGATTGGAGTGCTTCCTGCAGAGCTTGGGAAACTTTGTGACGGTTGCGTCTGTCTTCCATATCGATTAAATCCAGCACAATAATTCCGCCCAAATCGCGCAGGCGAATCTGGCGCGCGATTTCGTCGACCGCTTCCATATTCGTTTTTGTAATCGTATCTTCGAGCCGGTTGCCGCCTTTGCCGACGAATTTTCCGGTGTTTACGTCAATTGCGACGAGCGCTTCGGTTTGATTGATGACCAGATAACCGCCGGATTTCAGCCAAACGCGCGGCTTTAAAGCCTTGTCGATTTCTTCCTGAACGCCGTAGGCTTCGAGAATCGACTCGTCGCGCGTGTAAAGTTTGACGCGCTTGACCATTCGCGGCTGTATGCGGTTGATAAATTCGACAATGCGGAGATATTCTTCTTCCGAGTCAACGCGAATCGCCGTGTATTCGTCGGATAAATGGTCGCGCAGAAGGCGCTGGATAATATCCAAATCCTGATGAACCAGCGCCGGAGATTTTGATTTTTCAGAGTTTTTCTTTATGTCGAGCCAAGTGCGGACGAGGTAACGCGCGTCCTGCCGCAAATCTTCTTCCGAGATGCCGACGCCCGCCGTACGAACGATAAATCCGCCGGACGGAACACTTTCTTCCTGTTTGATTTTTTGAATTAAAGTTCTCAGACGCGCCCTTTCGCTCGCCGATTCGATTTTGCGCGATACGCCGAGATGTTCGATGGTCGGCATATAAACAATAAATCTACCGGGCAGAGCGATATGCGACGTGATGCGTGCGCCTTTTTTGGCAATCGGCTCTTTGGCAATCTGGACGAGAATTTCCTGCCCTTCGCGCAAAAGGTCGCTGATTGTCGGCTGCGGCGGACGCGACGAATAAGATGAAGAACGCGCCGGGCGCGAATCGCGTCTGCCGCCACCGTTACTTCCCGTATTATTGCGAGTATTTTCGTTGCGAGCGCTTCCGCTACGGCTGTTCTCGATGCGAGGACTTGCGATTTGCGGCTCAGCGTCAAACAATTCCGGTTCGGTTTCCGTTCGGTTGTCGGCGGGCGCAAACGTCTCTTGTCCCGGCGGACGAGTGCCGCCCGGACGACGACGACCACGACCGCCGCGTCTGACAGCCATTTCCGATATATCGCCCGTTTCCCTGACGCTCGCATCGGCATCGTTCAAAGTTTCTGTTTTATCAATCCTTTTACCGCCGCGATTTTTTTTCTTGTTGGCTGATTTCGCCTTAGAATCAGGTTTTGAATTGTCCGATTCTGTGGTGTCTTGATTTTCCTCCGGCGTTTTTGCAGGAGATTTTTTAGATTTCGACGAATTTGATTTGGCGGCTTCATCTGCAGGGAAATCTTGTGTTGTATCAGATGCGTCAGATTGTGCGGAAATTTCTTCTTTCGACCGCGCAGCTTCTCTGGAATCTTTGTTTTTGCCGCCGCGTCTGCCGCGACTGCTTCTAGTTTCTTGAACTTGAGTTTGCGTTTCTTCGTCCTCATCGGCAATCCGCTCAAAGTCGTTTGGAGCATTGCTTACCGAATCGAGCAATGAACCGACTTCAGCCGTTGACGCGCCTTCCATATCAAATTCGACCGCGCGCACTTTATCGATTATTGCTTCCTGCATAAAAGCGTCTTTAAACAAATCGCCGGTCGTTTCCTCGTCGTCAATAATCCGCTCAAAATTGGAATCTTCGATTTCAAAAACCGGCGTGTGTTCCTCCGTTTTATATTCCGAAGAAACCGAATCTTCAAAAGTATTCGCTTGCTCGGTTTGAGATTTTTCAGCTTGGAAATCTCTTGATTTACCGCCGCGCCGCGACCTTGTGCGTTTGCCTTTCGGCTGTTCTTCAAATGTCGGTTCTGCCGCTTCCGCTTCGGATTCGTCGTCCGAGATTTTTGTTAGATTGGAAGTCTCGACATTTTCAAAAATTTCGGGCTGTTCGAAAATTTCCGCAGGCGATTCTGCAAGAGGTTCGGCAATATCCTGCACCGATTCCATTTGTTTTTCACGTTCAAGCCGCGCGCGCGCTATTCGGTCATTAACTTCGCGCGTTGCTTCTTCGGGCGACGATTTTTTAGACTTTTCCATCACGATGCGCTCGATTTCTTCTTCTTCGTCAAAAAAGTCCGAGACATACAAAAACCCGTCGCGCTCCAAACCGATTTCGACAAAAGCCGACTGCATTCCGGGCAAAACCCTTTGCACGCGACCTTTGTAAATGTTGCCTGCGATACCTGAATTTTCCTCGCCGCGTTCGATGTAAAATTCCGTCACGCGACCGTTATCAAGTATGGCAATCTTCTTCTCGCGCCCGTTGACGCTGATAATCATTTCTTTCGACATATTTTCTTAAACTTTAAAATTGTTTGCAGTCTCGCGGGTTTAAATTAGAGAGTAGGTGCAAGTCAAATATTATAAATTTCTGACGACCGACCACTGACCACTGACCACTTTTTCAGTGCT
The DNA here is from genome assembly GCA_030948995.1 of Acidobacteriota bacterium. Taxonomy (GTDB): domain Bacteria; phylum Acidobacteriota; class Blastocatellia; order Pyrinomonadales; family Pyrinomonadaceae. Next base: position 9,713 of record JALYZF010000089.1, on the reverse strand, counting down.
TGAAGATGATTTTGGATAGGTTAAACGCAGCGGACTTGGAAAATTTGCGGATTAAGTCCAAGACTCAATCAAATGAGCGGATTTCGCGTTTTCAAATAATTTATTTTGTTTTTTAAGATTTTCAAAACAATCGAAACTTTGAGTTTTACCACGCAGGAATCTCGTTTTCACCGAAAGCGATTCTTCTGAAACCGCTTTTCCAAAGTCTGAGGAGCGCAAAAGTTTTGTTATTCAAACGCGCTCGAACCCGACCTGTAAATTTTCTTTCGCAATAAATTTAATTATTGCAGAAATCTTTGTAATCCTTTAGCGTTTGCCTTGCCCGTCAAATCAATTTGACAAAAAATCCCAAGCAAACTGTGGACAGTATAAATGGTAAATCGCTAATAGTAAATGGTAAACGGGAAATAGCGTCAAAACTTTGATAAAATAAAGTATGATATTCGAGTATGCCGACCGTTTTAAGATACGAAGCGTATCGCATTTATTTTTATAGTCATGAGCCGAACGAACCGCCGCACGTTCACATTGACCGCGATAATTTGTCGGCAAAATTTTGGCTGAATCCTGTTTTATTAAGTCGCAATCATGGTTTTAGCGCGAGAGAGCTGCGGCAAATCGAAACAATCGTGCGAGAAAATCGGCAGCAATTATTGGAGGCTTGGAATGAGTATTTTGGCATTAACAACTGACGAACGAGTTGCGGACGTGGAAACAACCGAAGACGAATTGAGCGTTCGATTAATGGACGGCAGAACAATCAGCGTTCCGTTGGTTTGGTATCCGCGCCTTCTGAATGCGACTGCCGAACAAAGAAAAAACTGGCGCATCGCCGGTGGCGGCTACGGCATTTATTGGGAAGACGTGGACGAAGATTTAAGCACAGAAGGCTTGCTGCGCGGCGCGCCCGCGCCAAATCCGTCTTTGGCAAAAACCTTTTGAGCAGCAACGTAAAATTTATTTGAGTTTTTGGTGATGTCTTAATCTTTGTGAACTATACTTATTTTGTATCAAAAACGAGCTTTTTCGAGGCAAATAAATAAATATTATGAGAACTAAATTTTTATTTGGTTTGATTTTACTTTTCGCACTTGCTGTATCAGGTTTTACACAAACTAAAGAAGCAAAGATGTTTTATGAGTTCGATTTTAGGCATATACAATGTGAAGAGGCGAAACTTTGGGTTGATTATTTTGCCGATGAATTGTATAAAACCCCAGAATCAAAGGGTTATATTATTTATTATGGCGGCAAAACCAATCCATATGGAAATAAATTGCCCTACCGTAATGAATCAAAAGTAAGAATGGGATATTTTATGGAAGACTATCAAGTTTCAACGCGACTTGGTGGCAACGCAAAATTGATTGACGGTGGTTACCGTGAAAAATATACGGCTCAATTTTGGGTAGTTCCTAAAGGAGCAATCCTTCCAATACCTTCACCAACTTTTAAAACTGAAGAAATAAAATTCAGAAAAGGAAAGTATCGAAGAGCTAAACAAGGAGAAGGTTGTTAAAGAGTATCCTAACTAAAATTCCAGAATTCCACACCTTTTTAAGTGGTCAATAACAATTATTTTCACTGCCGAAAGAATAGAACACTTTCGGTTTTTTTGTTGTTTCCGCCATTTACCATTTATCAATTACCATTTAACATTTAATTTATGGAAATTTATTTTCAGCTTATCAAAGACGCGGAAACGCTGCGGCGGGCTTGCGAGCAGCTAAAAGGCGAAGACGTTCTCGGCTTTGACACGGAGACGACCGCGCTCGACCCGTATGAAGGCGAGATTCGGCTCGTCCAGTTAAGCACGGGCAAAGAGACGCAGGTGATTGATTTGAAACCGTTTTACGCAATGGGCGATTTGCGGACGTTGCCGGAGTTAGAACCACTGCGAGAAATTCTCGCCGCCGACCGACCCGTAAAAATCGCGCACAACGCAAAATTTGACGCCAAATGGGTCAAGCATCATTTGGGCGTCGAAATCGGCGGCGTGTTCGACACCTTGATTGCCAGCCAGTTGATTGCGGCGGGCGACCAAGACAGGCGGCACAATTTAGCCGAAGTTACCAGTTATTTTCTCGGCACGGAACTCGACAAATCAGAACAAGTCAGCGATTGGAGCGCGCCGGAATTGTCGCAATCGCAAATCGAATACGCCGCCCGCGACGCCGCGACGATGATTCCGCTGCGTGAAAAAGTCGTCGAAAAATTAAAAGCCGACGATTTAGTTAAAGTTGCGAAACTAGAATTCGACTGTATCGTGCCGATTGCCACGATGGAGCTGAACGGTTTTTATCTGGATGAAAAACGCTGGCGTGAAGTTTTAGAAAAAGTAAAAATATCGCAGGTCAAAGTTGCCGATGAACTGCAAAATCTGCTTGCGGCAGGCGTCGCTCAAGCCTCCTTGTTCGGGCGCGCCGATATAAATCTCGATTCGCAAACGCAAGTAACAGACGCGCTGAAAAACTTGGGTGTCCCCGTTCCCGAAACGACGCGCGGCTGGCAATTGCAGCCGCTCGCTTTGGAATATCCAGTTGTCGCTAAACTGCTCGAATATCGCGGCGTCGCCAAATCCTTGTCGAGTTTCGGCGAAAATATTCTCGAATTTATCGAACCGAAAACCGGCAGAATCCATGCAGACTTCCGACAAATCGGCGCGCCGACCGGAAGATTTTCCTGCTCGAAGCCGAACATTCAGCAAATCCCGCACGAAGAAGCATATCGCCGTTGTTTCCGCGCTGCTGACGGCAAAAAATTGATAATCGCCGATTATTCGCAGGTTGAGCTGAGAATTTTAGCGGAATTTTCAAACGACCAGAATTTCATCGACGCATTTGTGTCCGGCGAAGATTTTCATACAACAGCAGCAGCGCAGGTTTTTAATATCAAGCCGGAAGAAGTAACAAGCGAGCAGCGTTCGTTTGCCAAACGTCTGAATTTCGGCGTCGTTTACGGTATCGGCTCGCAGCGTTTTGCAATGATGACCGGACTTTCGCAAACCGACGCCGAAAATATTATGCGTCGCTATTTTGCAACGTATCGCGGGCTTGACGCTTGGCTCAGAGACGCGGCGCGCAAAGTGGTAACCGACCGTGTTGCCCGAACTGCGACGGGTAGAATGATGCGTTTTCGCTTTGACGAAGATGACCGCAAAGCGATTTCTCTGGCGCAGAGAAACGGTAAAAATATGCCGATTCAAGGAACAAGCGCCGACATTCTAAAGCGTGCATTGCGTCTTCTGCACAACGAAATTCGCGGAACTTCGGCGCGCCTTGTCAACATCGTTCACGACGAAATTATTGTCGAGGCAAACGAAGCGGAAGCCGAAAGCACGGCGCGGAAATTAGAAAAAGCGATGTGCGACGCCGGAGAAGAATATATTAAAAAAGTTCCGGTTAAAGTTGACGTTTCCATTAGCGAGGAATGGACGAAATAAAGTGAAATGTGAAAGTTCGGACATGCAACTTTTCACTGTCTTCACGTTTGTGAAAATTCCGCAACTTCTTCAATAATCTTTGGGAGAATTTTCAACACAAAATCAACTTCTCGTTCGGTGTTGTATCTTCCGAGCGAAAAACGAATTGCGCCCATCGCAGCGCTATAAGGAACGTTCATCGCCTGCAAAACGGCTGACGCGTTATGCGTTTCGGCGTTGCAAGCCGAGCCAGTCGAGACGCAAACGCCTGCGTCATCGAGCTTGGCGAGAATCAATTCGCCGTTTAAGTTCGGGAAAGAAATATTAGAAGTATTCGGCAGGCGTTTTTCCCAGTCGCTTGTGCCGTTAAGTCGAGAATTTGGAATTGAATGCAAAATTTCGTTTTCCAATTTATCTCTCAAAGCGCGAACCGTTTTCAATGCTGAAAAATCTTTAACAAGTTTCGCTGCAGCGCCTAATGCGGCAATTTGGTGAACAGCTTCAGTTCCTGCGCGCCGCCCGTTTTCCTGACCACCGCCGATATAGATTGGCGAAAAATCAATTCCGTTTTTTATGTAAAGCGCGCCGATGCTTTTGGGAGCGTGAAATTTATGTCCCGATATTGAGAACAAATCTATCGCCGTGTTCTTCAAATTAATAGGAATTTTGCCAACTGCGTTTATGCCGTCAACGTGAAAAAGTGCTGAAGAATTTGCTTTGACAATGTCGGCAATTTCTTCGACCGGAAAAAGTATGCCGGTTTCGTTATTGGCAAGCATCGTGGAGACGATTGCCGTATCTGCGCGCAGAGAATTTTTGAGTTCATCCAAATCGAGCAAGCCGTCTTCGGAAACTTCAAGCCAAGTTACGTCAAAACCTTTTTTCTCTAATTTCTCGCAAAGCCGGCGGACGGCTTCGTGTTCGACGCGCGTTGTTATAATGTGTTTTTTATTCGGGATGGCTTCGAGCGCTCCTAAAATCGCCCAGTTATCGCTTTCAGTTCCGCCCGAAGTAAAAACGATTTCAAGCGCTTCACTTGCGCCGAGTAGTTCAGCAGTTTGTCGGCGCGCATTTTCAATTGTTCGCCGCAAGTTGCGTCCGAAGCCGTAGGCGGATGACGGATTGCCGTAAGATTCGGTTAAAAAGGGCTTCATCGCGTCGAACGCTTCAGGAGCGATTTGCGTCGTCGCATTATTGTCAAAATAAATCATATTTTAATGGTAAACGGTAAATTGTAAATGGTAAATAATCGCTCTTTTCATTTACCATTTACCATTTACCATTTACAATTATTAACCTGTGAACGCGATTCTAAAAATTACCGAACCGAACGGGAAGATTTCCGAAATGGATTTGCTTCCCGATACGATTTACAGCATCGGCAGAGCAAAGGAAAACGATATAATCCTCAACGACCGCCGCGCTTCGCGCCGTCACGCCCAATTAGTAACGGATGCGACAAGCAGCAAAATTATTGACGGGTATTTTGAAGACGGCGAGATTGTGCGGAGCATCAATAGCGTTTTCGTCAACGGCGCGCCGCAACTGGAAAAAGTTCTTGAAACGGGCGACGAAATTATTATCGGCGAAACGAAGCTGGAATTTACGAAACCGGCGGAAGAAAAAGCGTCCGAAAATTCAAAAAATGACGGTGAAATTTTCGATGCCGCGGCGGAAGTCGAGTCCGGCATCAATTACGACGATAAACCGCTCGGACATACGCAGCTTTTAATTTCGGCGCACGAAATTATCGGAAACCGTTCAAATATCTCAATAGAAAGCGCAATTGCAACGCCTGAAGAAATCAAGGTTCTGCGCCGTAAAGCTAAGGTTTTAGAACTGCTTTACGAGATGAGCAAAACCATTGGCACGGTGTTTGACTTAAAAGAAATATTCGTCAAAGCGACGGATTTAATTTTTCGCGGAACGCCAGCCGAACGAGTTGTAGCGCTGCTGGCGGATGAAACTCTGGACGGCAAAATCTTAAATTACAGTCTGTCTCCGATTGCCGTCAAAGCGCGCGATGAAAGCCTTGTTAAGCTGACGGAAAATTTAACCGTCAGCCGGACGATAACGCAGAAAGTTATGCGCGAAAAGGTTGCGCTTTTGTCGCAGGACGCACGCACCGACGAGCAGTTTCGCGGCGTCGAATCAATCGTTTCGCAAGGCGTTCGCTCGACAATCTGCGCGCCACTCTTAACCGAATCAAATGTTCACGGCGTAATTTACGCCGACCGCTTTGACCCGTTTTCCGCATTCAGCCCGGACGATTTGGAGCTTATCAGCGCGGTCGCAGCGCAAACAGCCGTCACGGTCGAAACGGTTAAAGCGCATAAACGCCTTGCGCGCGAAGAAGTAGCGCGGGCAAATTACAGCCGTTTTATGCCCGAATACGTCGTCAAACAGCTTCTCGAAAATCCCGAATCGTTTAAGCTCGGCGGAATCAATCAAATCGTTACGGTTTTGTTTGCCGATATTCGCGGATTTACCGCTTTTTCCGAGCGTGAAAAACCGGAAAAAGTCGTCGGGCTACTGAATCGTTATTTCTCGGCGATGTCGGAAATAATTTTTGCTTACGGCGGAACTCTCGATAAATATATCGGCGACGGTTTAATGGCGATTTTCGGCGCGCCGACCGCAACCGCAGAGGACGCCAAAAATGCTTTGAAGGCGGCGGTTACGATGCAAAATCGTCTTACAACTTTGAATCGGGAATTAGAATCAGAAGGATTCCGACCGATAACCATCGGCATCGGTCTGCACACGGGCGAAGCAACCATCGGATACATCGGTTCGGAACAGCGTTCCGAATATACTGCAATCGGCGATACGGTCAATCTGGCATCGCGCCTCGAATCAAACGCGCCCGGCGGACAAATCTTTATCAGCGAAGCAACGGCGCAGGCTTGCGGCGATTTGTTTCCACTTATTTCCCGCGAGCCTTTAAATGTAAAAAATCGTTTGCAAGCGGTTTCGCTGTTTGAAGTAAAATGGAATTGAGCTAAAATTAGTTGTATTTTGAAATAGATCAAACGTCTTGGTTTCTATAATCAAGACTTTGATTTGCAATATCTGCAACGAGGAAAAACTACTTCCTATGATGGGATTTTCATCGCTTAAAAAATTTGTTACCGATTCGATGGCAATCGATATGGGAACGGCAAACACGATTGTCGCCGTCAAAGGACGCGATATCGTATTGGATGAGCCATCGCTGATTGCCGTCAATGAATTAAGCGGAGAAATTGTCGCTTACGGTCAGGATGCCTTCGATATGCGCGGTCGGGAAGGACGCGATATTACGGTTCTTGCGCCTTTGAGCGGCGGCGTTGTCGCCGATTTTGAACGGACGAAAAAAATGCTCGCGCATTTCGTTAAAAAATCCAAAAGCGGCGGCTCGCAAATGTCGCTGCAAGCGGTGATGAGTATGCTCGGCGACGTAACGCACGTCGAACAGCGCGCGCTGCTCAATGCAGCGGAAGACGCGCATATCGGCAAAGTTTTTATGATGGAGGAAGGTTTAGCGGCGGCATTCGGCGCGGGCGTAAATCCGCGCGACAAACGCGCTTCTGCCGTCATCGACCTCGGCGCGGGAACAACGAATATTGCGGTTGTTGCGAAAGGAAACGTTGTTCATTCTCGCTCCGAGCGTCTCGGCAGCGATGAAATAAACATTGCGCTGGCAAATCATCTTCGGCGGCATCGCGGGCTGCAAGTCGGCGAAGAGACGACGGAAAATCTTAAAACTAAATTTGCTACCGCTTTTATGCCCGAAGATATTTCCAAGTCGGTAACGGTGCGCGGGCGCGATGTGCAAACGGGAAGTCCAAGCGCGGTCGAGATTACGATTGGCGAAATTTATCCGGTCGTCGAAAGCATTGTGCGCCGCGTCGCGCAGATCATCAGCGATACTTTAACCGAGCTTCGCCCCGAAGTCGCCTCTGATATTTACGACCGCGGAATTATTATAACCGGCGGCGGCGCGCTACTGACCGGCGTTGAGCAGTATATTCGCAACTTTGTAAATCTTCCCGTCACCATCGCCGACGAGCCGCGTTACGCCACCGTGCGCGGGCTTTTAAGCATGTTTGACGAGCCGGAACTGCTTGAAAGAGTTTCGCGTAACGAGCTTCATTTTCTGCAAAATTCCGAAGTCCCGTTTGAAGCGTAAATAATCGTTTTAAAAACTTAAAAATCGCGGCGGCAAGTTGAGCAAAATTCTCCTTGTCGCCTTTTTATTTTTCGCGCGCGAGTTTTTGTGTTCTAATTTTCAGATGCGGTTTTTCGAGTTTTTCAAACGTCAGTTTCTCCTCGCGCATGCTTCCGGCATTCCGGTGCGCGTCGATTACCGATGGTTTTTTGTGCTGGCTTTAATGTCTCTGATTACGGCAGGCAGCATAAATTCGCTGACCGGAAATTTTTTAACGAGCTTTGTTTTCGGTCTGCTAATGACTCTTGTTTTTTTTGCTTCGATTTTCCTGCACGAATTTGCTCACGCCGTCGCCGCGCGCGTTGAAGGCGTTCAGGCGATAGAAATCGTTCTTCATCCGTTCGGCGGTTTGACGCGCCTCAGGCACGAACCGGAAACGCCGCGCGCCGAATTTCGCATTGCAATTGCCGGACCTGTTGCGAGTTTTCTGCTCGCGCTTCTTTTCGCAGGACTAATGGCAATTTTTAATTCTCTCGGCGCAAACGTTCTCGCGCCTTTATTTTTTACGCTTTGCCTGCTGAATTTTCTGCTTGCAGTTTTTAATCTTTTTCCCGGTTATCCGCTTGACGGTGGGAGAGTTCTTCGCGCATACCTGTGGCGTCGCGGCATGGATTTGAATGAAGCGACGGCTTTGACGGGACGTTTCGGGCAAATCATCGGCGTTGTTCTGATTTTTTTCGGCGTTTTTATAACGCTCCTGCGCGGCGATTTTTTTACCGGACTCTGGACGATTCTGGTTGGTTTATTTCTGTTCGACGCGGCAAAGGGAATTATCGGGCAAGTTAAAATTCAGGAAAAACTTATTGTCGAAGATGTGATGGCATTGCCCGTTATTGTCAAACCCGAAACGGAAGTGTCACAATTCGTCGATAATATTTTGCCGCTCTATCGTCAAAGTATTTTTCCGGTGGCGAAAGAGCGCCAGCTTTATGGTATTTTAACTTTGGAAGATTTAAAGAAACTACCACGCGAGGATTGGCATAAAACAAAAATTCAGGCTGTAATGCGTCCCGTAACGCCGGATTATTTTGTCGAAAGCAATACTTTATTAATCGAAGCCAAAGAGTTGATGCGGATTAACGGCATCGGCGCGCTCGGCGTGATAGACGAACACGGAAATCTCGTCGGTTTTCTGCAAAGTAAAAAGGCGAAACGTTGACAAAAATAGAGAAATTTATCGGCGAAGCGGCGGCGGAAATTGATATGATATTTCTTGAAAGGACAAGCCCGTGTAATTCGAGCGTCAGAGACGTTTTGCCGCAGTATTTCAGGTGAGATTGAAATTCGTAATTCGTAATTAAAATGCAGACGAGCGATTACATTCCGACGATAAATACAGTGCGAAACGCGCTCGATATTGCGCTCGTTTTCGTTATTGTTTATGTTCTTTTGAAACTTCTGCGCGGAACTCGCGCCGTGCCGACCGTCGTCGGAATGATTATTCTGGCGCTGCTTTACTGGCTGGCGATCGCGCAAGACCTCGGAACTTTACAATTTATTCTCGAACGGATGGTTATCGTTTACCCGTTTCTCATCATCGTTCTTTTTCAATCGGAAATCCGGCAGACGCTGATTTATTTCGGCAACCGGCTGCGTTTTCCCGTCGTCCGGCGCGGAACTTTGGGCGAGACGATTTATGATGAAATCGTGCTGGCGGCAACGACGCTCTCAAGCGAGAAAATCGGCGCGCTTATCGTCGTCGAGCGAAACGTCGGACTGCGAAATTTTATTGACGCGGGCGTTAGTCTCGACGCTAAATTGAGCTACGATTTGCTGGTTACGATTTTTAATCCATCAACGCCGCTGCACGACGGCGCGGTTGTCATTCAACGCGAACGCATCGCCGCTGCGTCGGTTTTTCTGCCGCTGACGAAAAATCCGAGCATCTCGCGCGAACTCGGCACGCGCCATCGCGCCGCAATCGGAATCACGGAAGGCTCGGACGCGATTTCCGTCGTCGTCTCTGAAGAAACTGGCTTGATTACGTTTGTCGAAGCCGGAGCTTTCAAACGCAATCTCGACACGACGCAGCTTCGCGCTTTGCTTTTGACCGCAATGGAAATTCCCGTCACGGAAACCAAG
>JALYZF010000102.1 GCA_030948995.1 Acidobacteriota bacterium | reverse complement strand
TAGCAGCATAATATTTGCGCCAGCCGAAAAGTTTCCGCCTTGATTGCCGACGACAAGACCTTTGAAATTGCGCCCGACTTCATCAATCGCAAAGTTCATCATTTGAACCGTGTCGCCGCCGATTGCGTTCATTTTCGAGTGAAATTCCAGACACGCCACGCCGTCACCGATGTCAATTAAACTTGCGCCGGAATTTTTCTTGATAACACCGTTTCTTTCCTTAACCGATTTTAAAACGATGAAACCGTTTTGCTCGGCAATTGGTTTATACTCGCCCGCAACCAAATCGAAATAAAATCTCTGTCCGTTTTCGTTTTTGTAAAAAGTTTCCGCACCTGATTCGAGCATCTTTTCGACATTCGCGGAAACGTTCTGATTTTCGGCGCGCATTCTTTCGACCGATTCTTTAACGCCGATTGCGTCCCAAGTTTCAAACACGCCGATTGTCCATCCAAAACCCCACTTTATCGCATTGTCAATCTCGACAACCGTGTCGGCGATTTCGGGAATACGATTTGCCGAATAACGCAAAGTTCTAGAAATTGTTTTCCACAAAAATTCGGCAACATTATCTTTTCCCCAAATTAAAGTCTTAATTCGCGTCGGCAAATCTTCGATATTTTTCGCCGTCTCAAGCGACGGAAATTTCGTTTTTGCCTGCGGTTTGTATTCAAACGTCTGCAAATCTAGTTCTAAAATTTCGGTCTTGCCTTCCGCGTTTTTTGTTTTTTTGTAAAATCCGCCTTTCGTTTTGTCGCCAAGAAGTTTTTTCTCAAGCATTTGATTTATTAAATCAGGCGTTTGAAAAACTTCGCGGTCTTCGTCTGCGGGAACTGCCGGATAAAGATTACGATTGACGTGCGCGAGAACGTCCAATCCGACTAAATCGGACGTTCTAAAAGTTGCGCTTCCAGCGTGTCCGATTGCCTTTCCCGTCATCTGGTCAACCTCTGTAGGCGTAAAATTCATCCCCAGCATTTCGTGAACCGTCGCCATCATTCCAAAAGTTCCGATGCGATTGGCAATAAAATTCGGCTCGTCTTTGGCAGGCACGACGCCTTTGCCGAGACGTTGGTCGAGAAAACCGTGAATCGAGCAAGAGACTTCGCCGCTTGTCCACGCCGTCGGGATAATTTCAACCAGTTTCATATAACGCGGCGGATTGAAAAAGTGTATGCCTAAGAAATGATTTTTGAAATCGTCGGAGAACGGCTCGGCAATTGATTTAATCGGAATACCGCTCGTGTTTGAAGCAATAACTGAATCGGGTTTTCTATACTTTTCGACTTCGGCAAAAATTTTATGTTTTATTTCCAAATTTTCGACGACCGCTTCGATAATCAAATCGCAATCTTTAATGCGCGGCATATCGTCTTCAAAATTTCCGACCGTAATCAAAGACGAATTATCGGCAACCATATACGCTGCCGGACGTGATTTTGCTAAACCACTAAAACCTGAATTTGCAATTCGATTTCTGACAACCGGAGAATCGAGCGGCAGGCTTTTCTTCTGTTCTTCTTCGGTTAATTCCTTCGGCGCAATGTCCAGAAGAATCGTCGGTATTCCTGCATTCGACAGATGCGCCGCAATCGTCGCGCCCATTGTTCCCGCGCCTAAAACAGCTGCTTTTGCAATTTGTAACATTTTATTTTGACCTTTTTGTATTTAGATTTGGTTTGTGAATTATAACTGAATGAGCATTCATTCAGCAAGAAAAGAAAGCGATTTTATAAAATCGCTTTCCTGCTCAAGATTACCCTCTCTTTAAAATCCAAGCCGCAATATCGCTGACAACTTCTGCCGAAACGTGATTTGTTTTTTCGTAATCGGCAGGCGTCGGCACGCCTTCGCCGGGCATAAATAAAATCAGAAAAGCAAATAAGATAGTTTTAAGCATAAAAATTCACCTCGTTTGTGCTTTGGACATTATAAAGAAAAATTGTCACAATAAGCACGTTAAATCTCGTCTCACGAAATCTTAAATTTATTCGGTGAAAATGAAGAGTTTGAAACAGAGTTTTGCCGCCGACGGCTCACTAATAAAGGTTTTAAGGAAGTAAAAATGGCGTCACTCGATTTAGAAAAGGAAAAGTCTGACAGCGGCGGTTTGCGGCTTGTTCCTGACAACAAGGAACTTCAACAGTTGCCCGCCGTCGAAAAACAATTTATAAATTTTATGTTTCTGCGCGTCAACCCAGAATGGCGCAAATTAAACGCGGAAACAAAGCGCATTTTCAAAAGCGAATTTCAAAGTATTTTTAATAAATACACGGAAAATCTTCTGCTGTTCAGCTACTCGCTCGTCGGCTTCGATTCAAAAGCCGATTTAATGTTCTGGCGTATAAGCAATTCTTTGGATTTAATTCAAGATATGACGGCAAAACTTTACCGGACGAATTTGGGCAGCTATTTTGAGACGACCGACAATTACCTATCTTTTACGAAAAAGCGAATGTTCGTCGCGCCCGACGAAAATGCGCCGGAAGACCGTTTTCGCGTCGTTGCAGGCGCGAAAAAATATCATTTCGTTTACCCGTGCGCTAAAAGCGGCGAATGGTATTCAAAAACGGGTGAAGAGCGTGATGTTTTAATTGAAGAAAACTTTATGGTCGGTAAAAAATTTGAGAATATCAAAATCCATATGACGCACGCCTTCGGTTTTAGCGAGCAGGAATATATCGTCAGCTTTGAAACTGACGAGCCGAAAGATTTTCTCGCGCTTGCCGAAGAATTAAAACAAACTCCGGCAAGCAAATTCAATTTACGCGGAATGCCGGTTTATACGTGCCGTCAGAGAACTTTGATGGAATGTCTCGACGCACTTGGATAACAGTCAACAGTCAACTGAAATGCTTGTTGCCAGAAAATTTATCGTTCGCGGAGAAGTGCAGGGTGTCGGTTTTCGTTTTTTTACGCAGCGCGCGGCGGCGCGTCATCAAGTTCGCGGGTATGTCAGAAATCTGCCGGACGGCGCGGTCGAATCCTACGCTGAAGGAACTGCCAAAGCGGTCGAAGAATTCAAACACGATTTGACGGCAGGACCGACTTCTTCAAAAGTTACCGAAATCGAAGAAACGGTTTTAGAGCCGGGCAATTTGTATTCGTCTTTTAGAATTGAGAAATAATGGTAAGCGGTAAACTGTAAGTGGTAAGTTCGTTTAATTAACTTTGTAGTTAAAAATCAAACGTGCCTTTCATTTACTGTTTACCGCTTACCGTTTACCACTTATAAAATGGAACATTTAAAAAACTTAATCCGCGAAGTGCCTGATTTTCCGAAAGCGGGCATTAATTTTTACGACATCACGACGCTTTTAAAAGACGCCGACGGCTTGCGGCAGACGATTGACGCGCTCGGCGAACAATTTAAAGGCGAGCAGATTGATACGGTAATCGGCGTCGAATCGCGCGGGTTTATTTTCGCCGCACCGCTTGCCTATCATCTCGGCGCGGGTTTTGTTCCCGTTCGCAAACCAAAAAAACTTCCAGCCGAAAAAGTTTCTGTCTCGTATGATTTGGAATACGGGCAGGACACGCTGGAGATGCACAAAGACGCGGTTGGCAAAGGACATCGCGTTTTAATTGTTGACGATTTGCTTGCAACCGGCGGAACTGCCAAAGCCGTTACAGAATTAGTTGAACAACTCGGCGGCGAAATCGTCGGTCTATTGTTTCTAGTCGAATTAAATTTTCTCGGCGGACGCGCTAAATTCGGCGGCTACAACGTAAAATCTTTAATCAGTTACGATTCGTAAAAACTTGACAATCCGCATTTCGCAATCCACAATCCGAAATTGATACGCTCCCGTAGCTCAGTTGGATAGAGCGACAGCCTCCTAAGTTGTAGGTCGCAGGTTCAAATCCCGCCGGGGGCATTTTTACTCAAGAAAAATATATTCGCTAATTTCTGGAAAGAAAACGCGAATACACCTTTCTATAAACAACGGAAGAAAAAAGGTTGGTTAGCACAGTGGCAGCCATTTATAACCCGCCGGAAATCTCCGTCAGGTCTGTTCACATTCTCCGAAAGTATGAATCCTAAGCCGCATTTGATTGATTAAATGCGGCTCTTTTTCTATTCTTCAATAATGCAGAAAGTTCTGACAGCCGAAGAAATGCGCGAGGTTGACCGCCTAACGACCGAGCGATACGGTATTCCGTCGATTCTTTTAATGGAAAATGCCGCCCACGCCGCTGCGCGCGTCATCACCGAACGGCTCGGCGGCACGGTTGCGGGCAAATCCATTTTAATCTTGTGCGGCAAAGGCAACAACGGCGGCGACGGCGCGGCTCTGGCGCGGATTTTAGCTGTCAAGGGCGCTTTGATTGATTTAATTTTATTTGGAAATATTGACGACACTAAAGGCGACGCTAAAACAAACTTTGAAATTTGCCGAAATCTGTCTGAGGCTGAAAGCGAAATCGTAGAAACAAATTATGGAGATATATACACTGACTCGAAACTTTTTGAAGGCAATGGCGCAATAACTCTCTACAATGTAAATTCAAGAAACGACTTTGATGAATTGCTTTATAGCGAATTTAAACAAGATTGGAATGTTGTAATTGATGCAATCTTCGGCACTGGTTTAATTAGACCGCTCGAAGTATGGGTGGGTAATGTTATTCATCACATCAATCTGCTGAACGATACGCAGAAAAATTACTTCCAATACAAACGCCTGATTGTTTCAATTGATATTCCATCAGGATTGAATGCAGATTTATCCGCACAGATTGGCGAAAATTTTCAATCTGATTTAACCGTAACTTTCACCGCCCCGAAACTCGCAAATGTAATGTCGCCCGCGTCGAATTTCGGCGGCGAGTTGGTTGTTGCAAATATCGGCTCGCCGCAGGAGTTGATTGACGCTTCGCCTTCTAAAACTTTTCTCGCCGAAAAATTAGATGCACAGTATTGGTTAAATAAAACTAAATTTTCGTCAGCCTCATATAAAAACAAACGCGGACACGCGCTCGTTGTCGGCGGTGCGAAGAATTATGCGGGCGCGGCGATTCTTGCGGGCAATGCGGCGATTGTTTCGGGCGTCGGGCTGGCGACGGTTGCCGCGCCGGAATCGGTTCATACAGCCATTGCCTCGCGTATGCTGCCC
>JALYZF010000085.1 GCA_030948995.1 Acidobacteriota bacterium | reverse complement strand
ACACAGAGCCGGTTTCGGTCGAAAGTCGTCTCGATTGGTTTTACGAACATAACCCGCAAAATCGTCCGCTCTGGGTTTTGGAAACCGACGGCAACGATGTTGGCGCGTGGATTTGTTTGAGTTCGTTTTACGGGCGACCGGCTTATCAAAAAACCGCCGAGATGAGCGTTTATGTAGATGAGA
This sequence comes from Acidobacteriota bacterium, assembly GCA_030948995.1. Lineage (GTDB taxonomy): Bacteria > Acidobacteriota > Blastocatellia > Pyrinomonadales > Pyrinomonadaceae. The sequence goes on along the minus strand of JALYZF010000085.1, from coordinate 4,581 downwards.
ATTTGCGCGGGCAAGGCGTCGGAACGCGCCTCGCGCAAGCGATGATTGAGCGTTGCAATCAATACAATGTAACGACAATTGTCGGATTTGTTTTCGCTCACAACGCGCCGAGTTTGGCTTTGACCAAGAAACTGGGCTTTGAACATTGGGGCTTTCTGCCGCAAGTCGCCGAATTGGACGGACAGAAACGAGACTTGGTGATTCTCGGTTTGCATTTAGCAAATTATAAAAATAGCTAAATTTATTTAAGGGAAATTTATAAAAATGTTATTGGAAATCAAAAATTTACATGCCGGAATCGAAGGCAGAGAAATCTTGAAGGGCTTGTCGCTCGATATAAACAAAGGCGAAGTTCACGCGATTATGGGTCCGAACGGTTCGGGCAAATCCACTTTAGCGAAAGTTCTTGCCGGTCATCCCAGTTACGAAATTTTAAGCGGCGAAGTGCTTTACGAAGGGAAAAATCTATTGGAATTAGAGCCGGACGAACGCGCGCGCGAAGGCATTTTTCTCGCGTTTCAATATCCGGTCGAAGTTCCGGGCGTGTCAAATTCACAGTTTATGCGGCTCGCTTACAACGAGAAAATGAAACATCTGGGCGAGGAAGAATTAGACCCGCTCGAATTTAACGATTTACTCAAAGAGAGAGCAAAAATCGTCGAAATGGATTCGTCGTTTTTCAAACGCTCGGTCAACGAAGGTTTTTCGGGCGGCGAGAAAAAGCGCAATGAGATTTTGCAGATGGCGGTTTTGCAGCCGAAGCTCGCCGTGCTTGATGAAACCGATTCGGGATTAGATATTGACGCGCTGCGAATTGTCGCTGAAGGCGTCAATAAATTGCGCGGCGCGGACAATGCAATCATTCTGGTAACGCATTATCAAAGACTTTTAAATTATATCGAGCCGGATTTCGTACACGTTTTAGCCGACGGTAAAATCGTTAAACAGGGCGGCAAAGAATTGGCTTTAGAATTGGAAGAAAAAGGTTACGATTGGGTGAAATCGGCGAATGCAAAATAGAAAGGAAATAATGATTCAAGTAGGAAAGGAAACAGTTTACAGCCGTGATTTTCGCCGCAGTTTGGAGAGTTCAAATCAACCGGATTGGTTAAAATCTTTGCGCGGCAAAGCATTTGAATTTTTCACGAAAAACGGTTTTCCTGTTGGGAAAAGCGAAGAATGGAAATATACGAACGTCGCGCCGATTGCAGAGGAAAATTTTCAAATCGGTGAGAATGGGAATTTTACAAAAGACGACATCGCGCCGTTTGTTTTCGATGAATCAAGCGAAAGCGTTCTGGTTTTTGCAAACGGCAAATTTGATGAAAATTTATCAAATCTCAGCGCAACGGGCGATGCGACGATTCTAAGTTTCGGCGAAGCGGCGAGCGATGAAAAATTCGCCGAGATTTTCAAAGCAAAACTGGCGCGTCTGGTCGATTTTGAGAAAAACGGTTTCACGGCTTTGAACACGGCTTTTATCGGTGAAGGCGCGTTCATTTTTCTGCCGAAGAATACGAAAACGAATCAGCCGATTCAGCTTTTGTTTTTGACCGAAGAAAATAAGGTTTCGTTCCCGCGTGTTTTAGTTGTTGCGGAAACTCACGCGGAAGCGACGATTATCGAAACTTATGTTCGTTTTAGTGAAACGAAATATCTGACGAATGCAGTCGTAGAAATCTCGGTCGCCGACGAAGCAAAAATCAAACATTATCGCGTTCAGCGGGAATCGCACACGGCGTTTCACGTCTCGACAACGGCAGCGGAAATCGGGCGCGGTTCGGTTTATGATACGACGGCGATAAATTTGGGCGCACGTCTTTCGCGCCACGATGTCTCACTGAAATTTAACGCCGAAGGCGGCGAAGCGTTTGTTGACGGGCTTTATTTTTTAGGCGAAAGTCAGCATCACGATACGCATTCGGTTATCGCTCACAACGTTCCGAACTGCACTTCGCATCAAACTTACAAAGGAATTTTAAATGATAAATCGCGCGGCGTCTTTAACGGGAAAGTTTTTGTCGCCGTCGGCGCTTCAGGGACAGACGGTTATCAATCGAATAAAAATCTGCTGCTCTCGAACGACGCTCGCGTGGACACGAAGCCGCAATTGGAAATTTTTAACGACGATGTAAAATGCTCGCACGGCGCAACGGTCGGGCAATTGGAAGAAGAAGAGTTGTTTTACCTGCTGAGTCGCGGTTTGCCCGACAATTTGGCGCGCAATCTTCTGACTTACGGCTTTGCCGAGGAAATTGTAAATAAAATAGAAATCGAATCAATCAAACGACAATTGGACGAGGCAGTTTTGAATCGTCTGAACGCAACATTGGGAATATAAAAACTATGAGAATCAGAACAAACATCATTATCGAAGAAGCAATCCTGAAGAAAATCGACATTATCGCGGGCGAAAAACACAAACGCGCCGCCACTATCGAAACTGCTTTGCGCGAGTATATCGAACGCGAAGAAGCTAAAGCGCTGATAGAAGTCGTCGAAGTAGCAGATGTAAAAGCTGCTTCAAGAACCAGATAAGAGGTTTGAATTATTAAAGTTATAAACGCGAAAGCCGAAAATGATTTTTCACTGATTCTTGAATTCGATGGCGGAAGCGTCAGGCGTTTTGACGCGAAGCCGTATCTTGATTATGAAGTTTTCAAGCCGCTAAAGGATTTGAATTATTTCAAACGAATAAAAATCGCTTTCGGCACGGTGCAATGGTCAGACGAGCAGGACATCAGCCCCGAAACTTTGTATTTGGAAGGAATTGATATTCGCAAAAATGAAGCGTTTTTAAATCATTTGGATATGAATTTAAAAGTGTAAGCAGAGTAAATGCAAAATCCGAAGAAACAATTGAGTGAGTTTCAAGAAAAACTTTCGGCACGCATCTGGGAGCTAGGACAGAAACTGCAGGTTCTTGAATTTTTTGAGGAATGTAGAGTAGAGAAAAAGGGAAGTCTAAAACTAAAAGTATTTAATGAATTTAGATATTTATTTTCTTCGATTTGGTCATCTTTGCGGTCAGATATTCTTATTAATTTGAATAGTCTCTTCGATGAAAGTAAAGAAGCAAAACGCAGCTTAGTTTATTTTATAAAAAAAGTTAAAACGCATATTAAAGTTTTAAGAAAAGATTTGCCTGTTAAAGAAATAAAAATCTTAGAAGCTGAAATAGATAACCAATTAACTATTATCGCTTCAAAGAAAGCAATACTTGATTCTATAAAAACTTCAAGGGATAGATTTTATGCACATCACGATTCAAAATATGTTGATAATCCTAAACAGCTTTTGAGCGATGCGCCTTTAGCATTCAACGATGTAGTGGAGTTATTGGAATTTTGCAGGAATGTTCTAAATTGGCATCAAAATAACACGATTCTTTGTGCAACAGATTTATGGAGTGAAGATAGAGGAAAAATAGAGTTGGAAAACCTATTTTGCTTTGTTAATCGCTATTTCAAAATGTGCGAATATATTCAGAAACGGGAAGGCGCAAAAGTTTTGAATGAGCTTTTAGTATCTTGAGAGAAAATATGAGAGTCAGAACATCCGTTACATTACCGAAGGATTTGCTGGTGAAGGTTGACGCTTTGGCTGGGAAAAAGCATCAGCGTTCGGCGATTGTCGAATCGGCTTTGCGCGATTACGTGGCGAAAGAAAACGGCGGAAAGTTAAACACACGAGACATTGAAATTATCAATGCAAATGCTGATTTGATAAATAAGCAAGTCGAAGAAACTTTGGAGTTTCAAGCCGAATGGTAAAACGCGGCGAACTCTACAAAGTTGTCAAACCAACGAAACAAGACCCGAAAAACTTTCGTGTTTTTGTCGTTATCGGTAGGCAGGAAGTTATCGAGTCGAGTTATTCAACAGTAATTTGCGCGCCCGTTTATACAAATTGTCTGGGCATTGAAACAGAGGTTGAAGTCGGAATTGATGAAGGTTTGAGACATCATAGCTGTATTCGCTGCGATGAACTTTTCAGCTTACATAAATCAATTTTGACAAATTATGTCGGCAAACTTTCAGCCGGCAAGTTAGATGAATTAAACAAAGCATTGAAAATCGCTTTGGTAATTAAATCATGAACACAGCAGTAAAAGAAATGAGCAACTGGGACGTTGAAAAAATTCGCGCGGACTTTCCCGTTTTATCGCAAACGGTGAACGGTAAGCCGCTTATTTATCTCGACAACGGCGCATCGTCGCAAGTGCCGAATCTGGTTATCGAACGCGGCTCGAAATATCTGCAGGAAGAACATTCAAACATTCATCGCGGTGTGCATTACCTTTCGCAAAAGGCGACGAGCGCGTATGAAGGCGCGCGCGAAAAGGTGAAAAGATTTATCAACGCGGCGGACGTGAAAGAATGTATTTTCGTTCGCGGCTGCACGGAAGGAATAAATTTGGTCGCGCACGGTTACGGCAGAAAGTTTATCGGCGCGGGCGACGAAATTATCATCAGCGCGATGGAACATCACGCCAACATTGTGCCTTGGCAAATGCTGTGCGAGGAAAAAGGCGCGATATTAAAGGTTATTCCGATGAACGAGCGTGGCGAGTTAATCATT
>JALYZF010000080.1 GCA_030948995.1 Acidobacteriota bacterium | reverse complement strand
CGGGCGCGAAATACGGAATTTACGACCTCGAATGGATTATAAAATCTCTTGAAATTGACGAGCGCGAAGACCGACTTTATGTTTCGGCGCGCGGCATATACGCTGTCGAAGATTATTTGCAAGCCCGTTATTATATGTTTCGCCAAGTTTATTTTCACCGCACATTGCGCGCCGCAGAATCAATTTTGCGCTCGCTTCTGCGCCGCGCTCTGCAACTTTTTCAAACGGGAAAAAATCTCTGGTATGCGAAAGATACGGCGTTTGAAAAAGTTTTGCGCGGCGAAAAATTAAACTTGAAAGAGCATCTCGAACTCGACGATTCAGACGTGATGTTTCACATCAAACAATGGCAATTCTCCACCGACAAAATTTTGGCGGATTTGTCGAATCGTTTTTTAAATAGAAAACTTTTCAAAGTCCTCGACCTCGATATGCCCGAAGCAGAGCGCGAAGAATTTTTGCGACGCGCAAAAAAAACGGTCGAAGATGCCGGATTCGACGCCGATTATTATTTTGCCGAAGACCGCGCGGGCGACGTTCCATATTATTTTTACACGAAGAACACGACCGAGCCGAAAAATCTGATTTATGTCGAAGAAGGTTTTTCGCGCCCCGCGATATGTGAAATTTCGGAAGTGAGCGCCGCCGTTCGCGGCTTGCAAAAAGGTTACCAAATCCACCGCGTTTGTTTTCCGCCGGAAGTCAAATCTGAAATCGCACGGCTGTATCATTCAAGATAAGAAAAATGGAAAACGGAAAACGGAAAATGGAAAATGTTGGAATCGGAAATTTCCGTTTTTTGACTTTCTTTATTCAATATTTATTTTCCATTTTGCTGCTTGCTGCTTGCTGCTTACCGCCTACCGTTTGCGCGCAGAAAATCGCCGTTCTCGCGCCGGACAAAAACGATGCGAGTAGAATTTTTGCCGAAAAACTCGAAGATGCTTTTTCCAAAAATGTAAAAATTTTAGACGTTTCTTTAAGCGACGCCGCTTTTCGCGCGCAGACTTTTGAGAAGCCTTTTAACTTGACGCTCACGGAGGCAAAAAATATCGGCGCGGCAATCGGCGCTGATTTTTTTCTGCTCGTGAAAGCTGAAAACCTGCGGCGCGCATCTTTAGCAAAAGGCGATTTTTATGAATCTTACGCGGCTGTCTTTACGGTCAGCGCGCGCACGGGAAGACTTGTTTTGTGGAAGCTCAACAGTTTTGAAGCGGAAAAAAAAGAACTCGCCGAGGGCAAACTTTTTGATTCGGTCGGCGCGCTGGCAACGGAAATTTCCGACAAAATAAAAATAGTAAATAAAGAAGAATTCGGCGAAAAGTCAACGCTGAATTTTGAACGACTGCCCGAAGTGAACTCGCCCGAAGCAAAAAATTTCCGACCGCCTTTGCCTTATAAACGTCTGCGTCCGGTGTATACAATGCTTGCCAATCTTTATTCGATTGAAGCGACGGTTGACGTTGAAATTGATGTGGATGAAACGGGCAAAATTTTGAAAATCGAAACGGTTCGATGGGCAGGTTTCGGCTTGGACGAATCGGTCGCGGAGAACATCAAAAAAATGAATTGGCGACCTGCCGAACGCAGCGGAAAAACTCTGCCGATTCGCGTTCTGCTGCGCTACAATTTTAAGAAACGGGAAGCCGAACAACCTTAATCAAATAATCTTCTAAATCTTCAAGCGAATCAGCCGAAGAAATAAAACCGATATAATTATCCGGTCTGAGCAACACGATAAAAGATTCTTTCGCGCCGAAAATTTCCGCGATGTGCGGGTAAAGCGGAGCCTCGTGAACGTCAACCAAATCCGCATATTTATTTTCAAATATAGTTTGTTTATCTTTCCCGCTGCGGAAAATCAAAAGATGAAATTTCGCCTCGTGAAGACTGTTGTAAATACTTTCGCCTTCAACGAGGAAATACGGCATTCTGTCGCCTGCTTTAACGGAGAAATTCGCATTGCCTTTTTCGCTCAAAGAACTCTTTCTGTAATGAATTCCGATTTGCGAAATGCGCGGAAAAATAACTTTTTTTACACTGTCGAAACTCAAAACGGAATTTGCGAGGTAAGGGAAAACATGCGTCCGAAGATAAGCGATAATCAGGTTATCGCTCGTGCCAAACTGAAAAAGACGGTCGGTTGTTTCAAGCAAATGCTTGGCGTTTTCACCGCGTTCTTCGTCGTAGGTTTCCAGAAGTTTCGCGCCGGCATTTTTTTTTAAAACCAATGCAAGTTTCCACGCTAAATTATAAGCGTCTTGAATGCCCGTATTCATTCCTTGCGCTCCGGCGGGCGAATGAACGTGCGCTGCGTCTCCGGCGACAAAACATCTGCCGACAGAAAATCGGTTGACGCGGCGCGTGTGAACTTTGTAGGTTGAAAACCAGTTGACGCTTTTTATATCAAGCTCGATTTTTGTGTCTTCTTTTATTTGCCGCTCGATTTCGTCGTATAAAACGTCGCCTTCGTCTTTAGAAAATTCTTCGGGAAAGGTGCCGACAATACGGTAGCGTTTTTCGCCCGGCATCGGAAAAAACGCTGTCAGCGCATTTTGCGCGAGGCAAATTTGAACAGCGTTGTGACCGAATTTCCAATCGATGGCGACATCGGCGACATAGAAAATGCGCTCGAACGTGCTGCCCGCAAACTCTAATCCGAGCGTGTGTCTGACCGAACTTTTTGCGCCGTCGCATCCGACTAGATATTTCGCTTCGATTGTTTCGGTCGCGCCGCTCGCGTTTTTAATATTCGCCGAAATGCCTTCATCATTTTGCGAAAAATTTTCGAGTTCTGTTTGCCATAAAATATCTTTGCCGTGCGCTTTTATAAAATCATAAAGAATTTGTTCGTGCTTGCTTTGTTCTAAGATAAGTAGAAACGGATACGGACTCAAACCCTCTCCGATACTCGACAATTCAACTTCGCCGCGAATTTCTCCCGCTTCGATAAGTCGCACTTTTTCTGCGACAGCGCCCTGCTCGATTGCCGTTTGCGCTAAATTTATTTGCTCGTAAATTTCCAGCGTGCGCGCTTGAACGCCGATTGCTTTTGAATACGGCGTGATGCCTTCTTTTTTATCCAAGATAACGAAATCAACATTGTGTCTGATTAACTGACAAGCAAGCGAAAGCCCCGTCGGACCTGCACCCGCAATGATAATATCCGTTTTCATTTTATTACTTCCTTTTGAAATTTTAGCTCTGAAAACAATAACGCAGAACAGTAATAAATGTTCAAAAAAAGACGTTTTGAATTTTATTTTTTTTAGCTGAAATTTTTTTTGAAAAAAAATTACGTTCTAAATAAAAAAAAGTGTATCTTTTTTTGTTGCAGCTATGATAAATTAAAGTCGAAGTTTTCCTATTCCAACAACTTAGAAAAAAATTAAAAACATGGCAACAAAAAACAACAAATCAACAACAAAAAAATCAACATCGTCAACCGGCAAATCAACCGGAAAAAAATCGGCAAGCTCAAAAAACCGTAGCAGCAAATCTACGGCTAGAAGGAGTTCGTCACCTAGTCTTTTGGACACAGCGGCAAGCGTCGCCGGAAAAGTTTTAGCAGGCGCAGCAGCAGGCGCGGCAGTCGGCGCGTTAAGAGGCGCGGCGGGTGCGGCAAATAAAGTTGCAGGCAGCAGCGGAGGCGGTCAATCGAGTAAGTCGAAATCATCAGCGTCTTCTTCAAAATCGAAAAGCGGTTCCGGCTCTAAATCTTCGTCGAAGGGCGGCTCGTCGTCGAAGGGAAAAAGCGGCGGTTCTGCCTCGAAAGCTAAAAGCTCCGGCTCGTCGTCCAAAGCTAAAAGCGGTGGCTCGGCATCGAAGGCGAAAAGCGGCGGTTCTGCGTCGAAGTCAAAGGGCGGAAGCGCAAAATCTAAATCCGGCGGCGGAAGCAGTAGTAAAAGCGGCGGCGCGAGCAAAGGCGGAAGCAAATCGTCAAGCTCGAAAGGTGCAAGCTCGAAAGGAAAAAGATAATTAAACTTTCGGAAAACTTAATTTGATTTGTTTCGCCGAAATAGAATTCGGTTGAAACAAAATCTACGACTCGTTTGGACGGAAAGATAAAAGCACGGTGACAAAACGTCGCGCCTTTATCTTTCCGTCCTTCGGTTTTAAAGAATCTTTTTGCCGAATCTCCATCGGGTTGCAAACTTATCTTTTTAATTTTCAAACAAAGCAGTTTCACGTTTCCGTGCAATAAACCAAATCCGGTTTGAATAAAATTTATAAGGTTTAGTATCATTCACATATGAAAACTCTTTATCCAGAAATTGAACCGTTTGACGCGGGACGGCTGAAAGTTTCCGAGATTCACGAAATATATTTCGAGCGTGTCGGAAACCCTAACGGCATTCCGGTTGTCTTTTTGCACGGCGGTCCCGGCGGCGGTTTGATTCCAATGTATCGTCGATTTTTCGACCCCGAAGCGTATCACGTAATTTTGTTTGACCAGCGCGGTTCGGGAAAATCCACTCCGCACGCAGAACTCAAGGAAAATACCACTTGGGATTTGATTAAAGACATCGAAGCCTTACGCGAAAAATTCGGCATTGAAAAATGGTTTGTCTTCGGCGGCTCGTGGGGCAGCACGCTCTCGCTTGCCTACGCAGAAACGCATCCTGACAAATGTTTGGGTTTGATTCTGCGCGGAATATTTTTAACCCGCCGTAAAGAACTCGAATGGTTTTATCAATACGGCGCGTCTGAAATTTTTCCCGATTTTTGGGAACGCTACCGCGACGAAATTCCCGAAGATGAGCGCGGAGATTTTATGACCGCTTATTATAAACGTCTGACGAGCAACGACGAAAAAGTGCGGTTGTCTGCGGCGCGCGCTTGGAGCGTTTGGGAAGGCTCGACATCGAAACTTTTTCCGAGTGAAGATTTGATGAATCATTGGGAAGGCGAGCAGGAAGCGTTGTCTCTTGCCAGAATCGAGTGTCATTATTTTATGAACAATTCATTTTTTCCGAGTGAAAATTATTTAGTGGAAAACGTCGGCAAGATTCGCCATATTCCGACCGTCATCGTGCAAGGTCGCTATGATGTGGTTTGTCCGGCGACGAGCGCGTGGGAACTCCACAAAGCGTTTCCCGAAGCCGATTTGCAGATTATTCCAGATGCCGGACATTCGATTTCCGAGAAAGGAATTACGTCTGCGCTGGTTGAGGCAATGGACAAATTTAAATCGAACGGGTGAAACTTCGATAGAAAATCTGTATTATGAAAATGATTAGCTCGAAAACTTTTTTATCAGTTTAAGCGTCCAAAGAGATACAAGAAGGAAAATTATATGAATTTTGGAACAACAGAAATACTTTTAATCGTCGCCGTTCTATTCTTGCTGTTCGGCGCAAGCCGCTTGCCGCAACTGGCGAAATCTTTGGGGCAAACGCGCAAAGCCTTTAAGGAAGGAATAAAAGAAGCCGAAGAAGAAGAGCGCCTTGAGCAGCAACAAAAACAAATCAACCCGGTTTCGACTGTTCCCGCGCCGCAGATTTCTGCTATGTCCGACGAAGAAATAATGGCTGAAATGCGCCGTCGTGTGGAATCAAAGCAGCAGTAAAACGCCGCAAAATTTTTTGATAATAAAAATTCGATACTTTTCTAAATAAAATTATGAACCAACCAATAATGCTTTTTATCTTTGATAGCCCAACACAAATAATTTTTGTGGTCGCTATAATCTTTCTTCTTTTCGGTTCAACGCGCTTGCCGCAATTGGCAAAATCAATCGGACAATCCCAAAAAGCTTTTAAGGACGGATTGCGAGAAGCCGAAGAGGAAGAGCGAAAGGAAAATGAAAAGAAGAGCCTTAATATAGATTCGGCTAATACGATTGCGCCGCAAATTACAACTATGTCCGACGAAGAGTTAATGGCGGAAATGCGTCGGCGCGTCGAAGCAAAACAGCAATAAAAGTGAAAATGTGAAAATGGAGTCGAAAAAAGTTACTGCCGAAATTTACAATTAAACTTTTTCACATTTTTTCTGCTTTTTCGCCGACGACGAGCGACGCTTTGACGGAAAAGCGAAAGCTAAGCGTTCCGTCGTCTTCGTCAACAATTTGAGCAAGTCTTTCGCGGACTTGTTCTTTTTCTTTTTCGGTTAAAAACGCCAGCCAGACGGGAAACAGGAAATCTGCGACGAGCGGCGCGCTGACAAATTCGGCGCCGTTTTCAAAATCGAAAAATTCGGTTTTCGTGACGGTTTCGATTTTCGTTAAACCTAAATCCGCCGCCATCTCTTCGATTTTTGAAATGGTAGGAAGCTGAACTATTAAACGC
>JALYZF010000068.1 GCA_030948995.1 Acidobacteriota bacterium | reverse complement strand
GTGATAGACAAAACAAAGGGCGGTTTGCGTGTTGACATCGAAGGCGTTGAAGCCTTTCTTCCCGGCTCGCAAGTAGATTCGCGTCCGAACCGCAGCATCGACGGTTTTATCGGCAAGGAAATTGAAGCTAAAATTATCAAATTCAGCCGCAAACGCAATAATATCGTTCTGTCGCGCAAAGCATTGACCGATGAAGTCGTCAATAAACAAAAAGCCGAAACTTTGGGTAAAATCGAAGAAGGCTACGTTATTGAAGGAACGGTAAAAAATTTGACCGAATACGGAGCGTTTGTTGACATCGGCGGCATTGACGGGCTTCTGCACGTAACGGATATGTCCTGGGGCAGATTGATGAATCCGAACGAATTGTTCAAGGTCAACGATAAGATTCAAGTCAAAGTCTTAAAGCTCGACCGCCAAAAAGAAAAAGTGGCTCTCGGTTATAAGCAATTGATTCCAGACCCTTGGTCAACCGTGATGGAAATTTATCCGGTCGGCTCGAAAATAAAAGGAACTGTTTCGTCCGTAACCGATTACGGCGCATTTATCGAACTGGAGCCGGGCGTCGAAGGGCTTGTTCACGTTTCGGAAATGTCTTGGTCGAAGCGTTCCAAGAGTCCGAGAAAACTGCTCAATCAGGGCGAAGAAGTTGAAGTGCAGGTTTTAGGAATCGATACCAACGACCGCCGTATCAGTCTCGGAATGAAGCAGCTCCAAGCAAATCCTTGGGACACAGTTTTAGACCGCTACCACGTCGGCGCAACCGTTAAAGGTCGGGTTCGCAATCTAACCGATTTCGGCGCATTTGTCGAAGTCGAAGACGGCGTTGACGGTCTGGTTCACGTTTCTGATATTTCGTGGTCGAAAAAAATCAAACATCCGAAGGACGTTTTGAAAAAAGATCAGGAAATCGAAGCCGTCGTAACGAGCATCGACCCGCGCGGGCATCGTATGTCGCTTTCGATGAAAGATACCGCGCCGAGCGAATGGGAGACATTCATCACTTCGCATAAACCGGGTGATATCGTTCGCGGAAAAATTTCCCGTTTTGCCGGTTTCGGCGTTTTCGTCTCGTTGGGCGAAGAACTCGAAGGATTGTGTCATATCTCTGAACTCTCGGACGAGCGAGTTGAAAAACCGGAAGACGTTGTTTCAATCGGTCAGGAAATGGATTTTAAAATCCTGCGTATTGAACACGAAGACCAGAAAATCGGGCTGTCTGCGCGCGCCGTTGGTAAAGAAGACGAAAAAAGCGCCGATACAAAAATGTATTCGACCGAAGCGAAAGGCGGAATGGCGTCCTTAGGCGAGTTGATGAACCTAAAGCGCGGCATTACAACCGAAGAAGAAACAAAAGAAGAACCGAAGCTCAATAAAAAAGAAAGAAAGGCGCAGCGCGCATTGGAAAAATCCGCTCAAGCTGACGGCAGCGAATCTTCGACGGAAAATTCGGCAGAAACAGCGCCGCCCGAAACGTCCGATACGGTAGCGGGCGAAACTGAGAAGGCTTCGTCGAAGGCAGAATCAGGAATAGAAATTAGCGATGAGCCTGCCGCGCCGGAAACAAATACGGAAGCGACAGCCATTACTGCCGAAACCGGAAAAACTACCGACGAGACGCAGGCATCGACCGATGGTGGAAACGAAACAACTGAAACTGCCGCAGCCGAAGAAAATCACACTGCTAAAACTCCGCAAACCGAAGCAGCGAGCGAAAATGAATCGAGCGATAAGGAAACAACCAGCGCGGCGGAAGAAAAATCAGCCAATAGTTAATTAAAATTTGAAAATGATTTCGAGTGAGGAAAATGACAAATGACAAAAGCCGATTTAGTTGAAAAAGTCGCTCAACAAGCCGATATGACCAAGAAGGATGCCGAACAGCTTGTCGAGATTATTTTCGAGAGCATCGTCAGCACTTTAAACAAAGGCGAAAAAATTGAGCTTCGCGGATTCGGAAGTTTCCGCGTCCGCGAGCGCAACGCCCGCAAAGGTCGCAACCCGAAAACCGGAACGGCGGTCAACATTCCTGCCAAGCGTGTCGCTTATTTCAAACCCGGCAAAGAACTTAAGGAAGTTATCAATAACGGGAAATAAAGAAGCATGGTAAATGGTAAATGGTAAATGGTAAATGAAAGGCAATTTCTTCTATTTACCATTTACCACTTACCATTTACCATTTTTATGGATATTCTGTGGAGTCCTTGGCGCTATGATTATATAAAAAGCGGCGACGCGCCAAAAGCTGTAGATTCGAGCGGCTGCGTTTTCTGCGACATTCTCAACAACTCGGCGACCGACGAAGAAAACTTCATTCTCCGTCGCGCTGAGTTTAATTTTGTTATCTTAAATATCTATCCGTATATCAGCGGACATTTGATGATTGTCCCCTACGCGCATCTCGCCGATTTAGACCAGGCTGACAAACTGACAACCGATGAAATGATGGATTTAGCCAAACACTGCCAGAGCGCGCTGCGCGAAGTTTATCGTCCGAACGGATTCAACCTCGGAATGAATTTCGGACGAGCAGGCGGCGCGGGCGTTGCCGAACATTTCCATATGCACATCCTGCCGCGCTGGATTGGCGACGTAAATTTTATGACTTCGATAGGTGAAACACGCACGATTCCCGAAGACTTAAAAATTACTTATAATAAATTGAAAGGTAAAATTTAACGGTTGAGATGACGTGGGGCGAAATCGCCGCCAAGCCCGCTAAAGTTTAACGGACGACGTTTTTAAGAAAGTCGCTGTTTCGCCCTCACGTCCATTGAATTGTTCGACGGCGCGTTTGATGTCCGCATTCACCGCTAATAGACACTCAATATCATCATTACCAAGAAAGGCTCGCCAAAGAAATTTACAATCCCGTGACTGATGCTACTCGGTGTCAAACTACGCTTGCCCAAAACATAAACGGTTGCCCATATTGCGCTGATAATGAAAGA
>JALYZF010000067.1 GCA_030948995.1 Acidobacteriota bacterium | reverse complement strand
ATCCAATTCTTGCGACAACAGCTTGGCGTCTTCGTCAAAGGCTTCATAAAAATCGCCAAGACGAAAAAGCAAAATCGCGTTTTGATGTTTAGCCTTTATTTCAAGATATTGTCGGCGAATCGGGGTTTCAGTTTTCATTTCGGAAAACTATTTTAACAGAAATTGTTTGATTATTTCAGCAATAGAGGCAAGGTTTAGATAAACTTGTTGGATTTGCGCGAAGGTTAAAATTGTAACGATATGCTCGATTTCGTGAAATTCTCGGTTAAGCGATTTGACGGCGCGATTATAATCAGGCTCGGTCGAGATTATCAGAAACGGTTTTGTCCGTTGTGCTTCGTAAGCGCGTTTCAATTTAGCGAATGCCGAATCGATATTGCCTTTGCTTTGCACTTCAAAAATATGCGACAACCTTTGATTTTTCGCCGTTTCACGCCAGACGACATCATAGTATTCAAATTCGGCAACGGCAAAATAACCTAAACTTTCTCCGATTTTGACAAGCATTTCTTGAATATCTGAGTGCGTCAAAGAAGTATTTGCAGGTTCATTTGTAGTAATTCCTGACATCTCCGTCTCGACTTCCGACCGACCTTTCTCGGTTATGCTCCAAAAGCCACGCTCGCGTCTGATAAGATTTCTTTCATCTAATGATTTGCCGGCTTTCTGAACGGCGACTCGCCAGTTTTTGTTTTTATTATTTTTTATTTCAAAAGTATCTTCAAAAGAAATCTGGGGAAAATAAGCTGGCAAGCGTTGGTATAAAAACCTCACGTTTTCACTTCCGCCGACGGCGACAAGTTCCTGCAAAATAGGAGTTTCGATGGATGAAGTTTTTGGAAATGCCACTTTTCTTTTAAATCAATCTTTCAAATTCGCTAAAATCTCGGCTGACAATTTCTTTCCTTAAATCGTCTAAAATTTCGGTTAAATTTTGAGCTAGATAACGAGTAAACTTTTTCGTGTCAAAATTCTCATCAGGAATAGTTGATTCAAGTTTGCCAATTTTAATAAATATTTCTGGCTTGAAATCTCCGAGAAATTCGTAGCGTATTGCAATAGGCAGAAATTGAACGTTTTTGCCTGACTTTTTAACAATTTTAGATAAACCGTTATAGAATTGGAGCGGGCGTTTATCGTTAGGCAGAATTTCACCTTGCGGGAAAACCCACAATACATTTCTGCAGTTTTGTCTTAAAACTCCGGCAGCATAATCGAGACTTTCCATTGCTTTTCGAGCATTTTCTCTAACCACCGAAAATGCTCCGAGACGGCGGAAGAGAAATAGTTTTTTTAATTGCTTCTCTTCCATCATAATAAAACTTGCAAGTTTCGCCTTGTGGGAAATCTCAAAAGCGACAAGACCATCCCACCAACTTGAATGATTAACGTAAATTATTAACGGTTGATGTTGATTGCGTTTAGTAATCTCATTTAATCCACAAATTTGTACAGAATTAAATCGGCGTTTAATTAAATTGCGATTATATATGGCAAAAATGTTTTCAAACCAAATGCTTTTTTGTGAAGCAAGCATATCTTACTAAATTGCTAAATTAGTTAAAGTAAATTCTTTAAAGAATTAAATTACTTCTCAAAAGTTTCACAGCATAAATAATTACTTAAAGTATTTTCTTACACGGCTTCCTATTCCACAAGTAACTTCATATGAAATCGTTCCAGTCATTTCTGCTAAATCTTCTGCTTTTATCTCTAAATTTCCCTGACTGCCTATAAAGATTACCTCATCATTTACTTTAACATTGGGAATCTCTGAAACGTCGACGATAGTCCAATCCATCGATACTCTTCCGACGACCGGCGCAAAGTTCTTATTAATTATAACCTTGCCGCGATTTGAAAAAGAACGTCTATAACCATCATAATAACCTATCGGAACCGTAGCAATAAGGGAATTTTTAACAGTCCGAAAACTTCGACCATAACCTAAAGTTTCGCCTTTTGGAACATTTTTTATCAAGGCAATTCGAGAGTGTAAAGATAAAACTGCACGAAGTTTGGGTTTTTCCACTTCTTTAGGTAAAATGTCCCTTCCTAAACCATATAAAATTCCGCCAAGCCGAACTAAATTCCCGCGAGAATTCTTATGAGCAATTGCGCCGGGAGAGTTCGCCAAATCTTTATAGACGAGATGAAAACCTTTACCTTCAAAAATTTCTACCGCATCATAAAATCTTTTTATCTGCATTTCCGTAAATTTATTTTGGCTTAAGTCGTCTGCCACCGCAAAATGAGTCATTAAACCTTCTAGGCGAATATTTTTTAATTTTTTTAGATTTTTGGCAAATTCATTGACTTCATTAAAACGAACTCCAATCCTACCCATTCCGGTATCTATTTTTACGTGAATCTTAGCATTAACATTTTTTTCTTCGGCTGCTCGATTCAATTTTTCAGCCATATCTAAACGGTAAACAACGGGAATTAAATCATTGTCTAACAATAAGTTTTCTTGTCCCGCCCAAAATCCACCGAGACAAATAATCGGACTTTTAATACTATTTTTCCGTAATTCCAAGCCTTCTTCTGGCAGAGATACTCCAAAACAATCAATTTTCGCTTTCTCAAGAGTCCTTGCGCATTCTACCGCACCATGTCCGTAAGCATTGGCTTTGACGACTGCCATATACTTTAAATCCTGAACGATAAATTTCTTTACCGAATTAAAATTAAACTCAAGTTTGGCGAGATTTATTTCAGCCCACGTGGGACGTGCTTCATGAATAATTGACATTGTAAGGTTATAAAAACTATTAGGTTTATGCAGCTAAGTAAAAGATAATAATAGATAATGAATATGATTAATTGCATTAACCGTCTGACACTCGACAATTAATGTAATTTCTAGAGCGGAATATTTCCGTGCTTTTTGGGCGGATTTGTATCGCGTTTATTTTGCAATAGGGAAAGCGCTCTAATCAATTTGCGACGGGTTAAAGCCGGTTCAATAATTTCATCGATGAATCCTCTTTCTGCAGCCGTATATGGATTAGCAAATTTTTCATCTAGTTCGGAAATCTTTTCGCGGCGATAAGTCTCTGGATCCTCAGCTTGAGAAATCTCTTTTCGGTACAGAATCCCGACGGCTCCTTCAGAACCCATCACTGCAATTTCTGCCGTCGGAAAAGCAAAATTTATATCAGTGCGAATATGTTTTGACGCCATTACGCAGTATGCGCCGCCGTAAGCCTTACGTGTTATAACGGTTATTTTAGGAACGGTCGCTTCGGCAAAAGCATATAAAAGCTTTGCGCCATGGCGAATGATACCGCCGTGTTCTTGGTTGACGCCCGGCAGAAAACCCGGCACGTCTTCAAATGTAATTAGCGGAATATTAAAACAATCACAGAAACGGACAAAGCGCGCGGCTTTGACCGAGGCATTTATATCTAAAACTCCGGCAAGAAACGCCGGTTGATTAGCAACAATCCCGACCGAATAACCGCCAAGCCGCGCTAAACCAACGACAATGTTTGCGGCATAATGTTCTTGAACTTCAAAAAAATAATTCTCATCGGCAATCGTATTGATAATATCCCGAATATCATAAGGCTGAGTCGAGATTTCAGGAACAATCGAATTTAATTTTTTATCAACTCGCTGACTCGGGTCGTTTGTCGGAACAAACGGCGGTTTTTCCATATTGTTGGACGGGCAGAATGAAAGAAGTTCGCGCGTTAGCTGCAAAGCGTGCTCATCTGAATCGGCAGCAAAGTGTGCGACGCCAGATTTTGCATTGTGCGTCATGGCGCCTCCGAGTTCGTCTTTGGTAACTTCCTCGTGAGTAACGGTTTTTATTACGTCCGGTCCGGTAATAAACATATACGAAGTATCTTTAACCATTACGTTGAAATCCGTAATTGCCGGACTGTAAACCGCGCCGCCGGCGCAAGGTCCGAGAATACAGCTTATCTGCGGAACTACGCCGCTTGCCAAAGTGTTGCGAAGAAAAATATCAGCGTAACCGCCTAAAGAAACAACGCCTTCTTGGATTCTAGCGCCGCCGGAATCATTCAAACCAATAATCGGCGCGCCGGTCTTCATCGCAAAATCCATAACTTTGCAGATTTTCTGCGCGTGAGTTTCAGACAGAGAGCCGCCGAAAACCGTAAAATCTTGAGCAAATACAAAAACTTCACGCCCGTCGACTAATCCGTGACCTGTAACAACGCCGTCGCCTAAAAATTTTTGCTCTTCCAGACCAAAATCAGTGGAGCGATGAACAACAAATTTATCGAATTCTTCAAACGAATTTTCGTCTAAAAAGAATTCGATGCGTTCGCGGGCGGTCATTTTTCCCGACTCGCGTTGTTTTTTCATTCGCGTTTCGCCGCCGCCTTGCTCGGCAAGTCGCGATTTTTCCTGTAAAAACTCAAGTTTACTCATAGATTGTCTTTGTGGTTGCATAGAAATAAAGTTTAGCGGGTTTAGATTGTTTTGCAAATCAGAGGAAAATTACGCCTCGATGCAAATTAACTTTTAAAGAAAGCAAGATTTTACGACTTGAGAAATTTTATAAATCGGCGATTTCCATCTCGATTTGCGGTAGAATTTTTTTTCGTAAGTTTTGAACGAGCAATTCCGCCGTTCTTAGTTCGTTAGTAGTTTGAGCAAGATTACGTTGGACTTGAGACAAAAGACTTTGCAAACTATTGCGCTCAAACTCAAATATTCGTTGACGGCTTTCGCGCATTTCGTCAGATTTTGTCGTTCCGACAAAGGCGATGCTACGGTCGATGTTTTCCGGTTTTGATTCTTGTTCGATTTGCGTTAAACGAGTTTTTACCGACGCTTCCTTTTCGGCAAGTTCAATCTGAAGTTTTTGAAGAATTTCAAGTCTTTGTTCCGCCCGATTTAAAATTTCAAATCCGAGCAGAAGTTTTTGTTGTCTTGCATTTAACTGGGAACTCTTACCGAGAGAAAATTGTTCTAACAAATCTTTTATGCTCTTATTTAGAGTTGTTAGCGATTTTGAGATTTTGGTGGTCTCCAATGAAATATTATCTAACGGATTAATTGTCTGAGTTGAATTAGTATTGCTGTTTTGCGTTTCGGCAACTTGTCCAAAACTTACGGATGCTAAAATAAAAATAAAGAAAAATAATTTAAAGCATTTCATTATCGGTTTCTCCTTAAAAAGTAAATTTACTTTAACACGCTTCAGATAGGACAAAAGTTTCGCAAGAAAACGAACAATTAACTATAAAATCAATTTCTTTCAATGCCCGAAACATATTTATAATCTGTATTATGTTTTTAAATCAAAGGGAAAAGACTTGGTTTCAATCAACCTTAAAATATCCGCTAAACTTTTATTAACCCTTTTACGCAATTCGGAAGAATAGTTAAATCTGACGGCGTTGAATTCAAACTCATCTAAATCGACAATTTCATACGAAAAATCTTTCCAAACAATTACATCAATATCTAGGTCAATGTAATCCAAAACTTTGTTCTCGCAAATCGGCGGTTGGTTAATATTACAATAAAAATTTCGCAGTTCGCCCTCGGGTTCGTAAAAACAAAAGATATTATACCAATTCTTTTTCCAGTAATATTCGTAACTGACAGTTCCGCGTCTGATAACGCCAAGTTGGGGGTGTTTTATTTCGTTTTGAAAGTTTCCGACAAAAGTATATAAGTTTCTACTTTCCTTTATAAGAGTAGCTGCCCAGCTACGATAGATATTTCCATCAAATTTTCGAGAATTGATTGTAAAAATTTTGTGATTATTCACTAGATTTATATAACTACTTCATTTATAAAATCAACGAGAATTTTATTAAACAATTGAGGTTGCTCAATATTTGAATAGTGAGCGGCATTTTCAATAAAAGAAAGTTTTGATTTTTTAATTTGCAGATTTAATTGTTCAGCTACTTTATCAGTAGTTATTTGATCATTGTTACCAAAAATTAAAGAAGTTGGAATTGAAATATCGGGTAATAAATGCGTTAAACTTTTGCGCTCAGCCATACCGTGAAGTGCTGCAATTGCAGCTTTCGGTTTAACTTCTGAGAACATTTGTTCGATTTGCTTGATTAAATCAGGTTTAGCTTGTTTCGTAAAATCGCTTATAAGACTGGGAAGCATCTCCTCAATCAAAATTTGCACTCCGTTTTTTTCTATTTTTTCAATTAAATGAAGGCGATACTCACGTTTTTTATCTGAATCGGCTTCGGCAGTTGTGCTGCATAAAATAATTGCAGCAAACTTTTCCGGTATGCTGGAAAAAAGATTCAGTAAAACATAACCGCCCATTGAAAGCCCGACAAAAATCGCTCGCTCAACCTTTAATGCCGTTAACAACTCCGCAATATCTTCAGCCATATCATCTATTGCGTTTATGTCGGCAAAATTATGACTTTCTCCAAATCCGCGCAGATCAGGCGCGATAACTCGATATTTATTAGCTATTAGATTATCGATTTGCGGATGCCACATTTTGCGCGAAAGCGGAAAAGCGTGAAGCAAAATAATCGGTTTTCCCGAACCAAATTCTTCAAATGTGATTTTCATCCTTTCTAACCTTGAGCCTATCCAGTGTAAATAAATAGTAATTAAAGCTCTCGAAATGCGAAAACATAAAACTTCTTTTACAAATAAAATCTCATTTTTTTGAGAGATTAAAAAGAAGACCGTAATCAAATCACGCTCTTTTATATTATTTTTTAAATTATGCTCTGCCGCTTTTTTTCCAATCAGTAGTAAAGGTTTCCAATCCTTTATCGGTAAGCGGGTGTTTGACAAGTTGCTGGATAACTTTAAATGGAATTGTCGCCACATCAGCTCCCAATAAAGCGGCATCCACAATATGCATCGGATGACGGATGC
>JALYZF010000065.1 GCA_030948995.1 Acidobacteriota bacterium | reverse complement strand
GGATTTTACAGACAAACTCGACCTGCTAGACAGAGCGGTTGATAAAGTGAAAAAAGTCGGCTCGCAAACCGCGCTTTACGATGCGGTCTGGCAGTTTTCCGATGAAAAATTGCGAAACGCTCCCGGCAGACGAGTTATCGTCGTCATCACTGACGGCGACGACACTTTTAGCCGCGCAGATTTGCGCGACGCCATAGATATTGCACAGCGAACGGAAACGACTATTTTCGCCATTTCAACTAAAGCCGGATTTCTTGGAACTGTGCCGGGCGTCGAAGCCGGAACGGTCAAAGACGCGGGCGACAAATATCTGACGCAGCTTTGCGAGCAGACGGGCGGCGCGGCATTTTTTACGGGCGACCAATTGGCGCTTGAAAAATCCTTTAAGAAAATCTCCGACGAACTGCGCTCGCAGTATATTATTACTTATCGTCCGGCGAACCAAAATTACGACGGCAAAGAGCGCAAAGTCGAAGTCCGTTTTACCGGCAAAGACAAAGCCGACCAATATCGAATCCGCACGCGGGCGAGCTATCGGGCGGTTAGAGATGATTTAAAAAAAAACTAACCGAGCGGAAAATCAAGCGAAAATATAAAAGTAAAAACAAAAAATCCACACATCTGCGGCGAGCGCGATAATTTTGGAGATATAATGTTCAAAAGTAAAAATTTCACGATTTTGGTAATTGGTTTGTTGTTCGGCAGCGTATCGCTTATCGGTTTTGACGTAACGAGTGCGCAGACAAATCAAAATCCGCAAACCGTAAATACAACGGCTACCGCTTCGCCCGCTGCGACGCCGCCGATTGAAGAAGATAGCGAAGTTATTAAAATAGATACCGAACTAGTCAATGTGCTTTTCACCGCGCAAGACAAAAATCGTCGTCTTTTGACCGATTTGAAACAATCCGACATAAAACTTATCGAAGACGGACAGCCGCAGAATATCGTCTCTTTTACGCGCCAAGTCGATTTGCCGCTTTCACTGGCGATTTTGATTGACACCAGCGTGTCGCAGGAGCGCACTTTGCCGGAAGAAAAAGCGGCGGCGAAATCTTTTATCGAATCAGTTATCCGTCCTGCGAAAGATGAAGTTTCGATAATTTCATTTACAGGCGAAACGACGCTCGAACAGGGAATGACCAACAATATTGCACGGCTTGGGCGCGCTATTGACCGCGTGCAATTTGTTCCGCCCGCAAATTATATCGGCGGCGGCGTCATCACCGGCGGAACGACGGCTATCTCCGGCGACACAAGCGCCGTTTCTACGGCAATTTGGGATGCTATCTGGGTAACCTCCGACGAGGTTTTGAAGCCGTCGCCCGATAAAACTCGCCGCGCCATTATTTTGCTGACTGACGGCGACGATACTTACAGCCGGAAAAAGATTAATGAAGCTGTCGATAAAGCCTTAAAAGCTGAAGCCGTGATTTACTGCATCGGCATCGGCGACCCGTTTATGACGACAAAATACCGCAACGGAATCAATGAAATAAGTTTGCAGCAGCTTTCCAATCAAACCGGCGGACGCGCGTTTTTTCCGCGCGACGAAGCCGAACTGCACAGCGCCTTTGTCCAGATTCAAATCGAAATGCGCTCGCAGTATTTAATTGCCTACGAACCTTTAAATCAAAAAAATGACGGCTCATATCGCAAAATAGATATTCAACTAACCAATCCCGAACTGGTTAAACAAAAAATTTTGCTGACGCACCGGCAAGGTTATTTCGGCAAAACCGAAGTGGCAAAGCCGAAAAAATAATCCGGTAAACAATTTCAAATCAAACAATTCGCGGTTAGTTTTTGTCGTCTAAGATGAAAACTAACCGTTTTTGTTTTAGAATGGGGACAAGTGGTAAACGGTAAGCGGTAAGCGGTAAATGAAGGAAAGATTCTTCTATTTACCATTTACCATTAATCATTTATGGAACTAGAAAAAGCATACAATCCGCAACAAGCCGAAACGACGCATTACAAAACTTGGGAAGCAAACAATTGTTTCGCGCCGGAAATCAACGAAAACGCGGACGCCGAAGCATTTTCAATCGTCATTCCGCCGCCGAACGTTACAGGCAGCCTGCATATGGGACACGCGCTCCAGCATACTTTGATGGACGTTTTAACGCGCTGGAAGCGAATGCAGGGCTACAGAACTTTGTTTCTCGTCGGTGTTGACCACGCCGGAATTTCGACGCAGTTGATGGTTACGCGCCAGCTTAAAAAAGAAGAACACAAAACGCCGCGCGACATCGGGCGCGAAGCGTTTACGGAAAAAGTTTGGGCGTGGAAGGAAAAATTCGGCGGAACAATCACCGAGCAAATTCGCCGCGAAGGTCTGTCAGTTGACTGGACGCGCGAGCGTTTTACGATGGACGAAAGCCTGTCGCGCGCTGTCCGCGAAGTTTTCGTCCGTCTTTATAACGAAGGCAAAATCTATCGCGGAAAAAGAATCGTCAATTGGTGTCCGAATGACCAAACCGTTTTATCGGATTTGGAAGTTCAGGACATAAATAAAAAGGACGGCAAACTTTATTTTTTGCAGTATCCGGTAAAAGATTCAAACGCGCGCATTACGGTTGCGACAACGCGCCCTGAAACGATGCTCGGCGACGCGGCGGTTGCGGTTAATTCCGAAGACGAACGCTATAAAGATTTAATCGGTCAAACGATTTTGCTGCCCCTTACAAACCGCGAAATTCCAATCGTCGCCGACGAATATGTTGATGCGGCGTTCGGAACAGGCGCGGTAAAAATTACGCCCGCGCACGACCCGAACGATTATGAAGTCGGGCTGCGCCACAGCTTGCCGCAAATTGAAATAATGGACGCGCGCGCGAAAATGAACGAAAACGCGGGCGCGGATTTTCAAGGTTTGGATAGATACGCGGCGCGCGAAAAAGTCGTCGAAGAATTTGAAAAATTTGGTTTATTAGAAAAAATACAAGATTACGAAATTGTTCTGCCCGTCTGCGAGCGCTGCAAAACCGTCGTCGAGCCGCTTTTGTCGGAACAATGGTTTTTGCAGATGGACGAAATGCGCGACCTCGCTTTGGATTTAATGCGCCGTGAACACGCGCCGCATTTTTTTCCGCAAGTTCCGCACGAAAAAGTTTATACGACGTGGCTGGAAAACTTAAAGGATTGGACAATCTCGCGCCAGCTTTGGTGGGGTCATCAAATTCCGGCATGGTATGACGAAGTGGGAAACACATTTGTTGCGCGCACAAAAGAAGATGCGATAAAACTAGCCGGAACTGAAAATTTAACGCAAGACCCTGACGTTCTCGACACTTGGTTTTCGTCGGCGCTGTGGTCGTTTTCAACTCTCGGCTGGGACGGCGAGGCAACGGAAACGAATGATTTAAAAACTTTTCATCCGACAAATGTTTTAGTTACGGGACGCGACATCATTTTTCTCTGGGTTTCACGAATGGTAATGACCGCTTTGAAATTCATCGGCGAAAAACCGTTTGAAGACGTGATTATCACGGGAACAGTGTTGGATAAAAACGGTCAGAGAATGTCGAAGACGAAAAATAACGGCATTGACCCGCTCGACGTTTTCGATAAATACGGCGTTGACGCGACTCGTATGACGCTGGCTGATTCGGCGACGGGCGTTGATTTCGCGTGGCGCGACGAGCGCGTCGAATCCTTCCGCAATTTCGCCAACAAAATTTGGAACGCGACGCGCTTTTGTCTGCTCAATTCCGAAGGCGCGCAGGTTGATTATTCTTATTTGAATCCGAAAGCCGAAGCGCGGGAAATTAAAAGAATTCTCGGCGCGGAATTAAGCGAACTCGACGAAGAAGACGAAGAGTTTCTCGATAAAGTTAAACCGGAATTTGCCGCCGATAATCCGAAAGAAAATTTGTCGCTCGCCGATAAATGGATAATTTCCCAATTAAATAAAACCGCATTGAACGTCAATCGCGCGCTCGGAAAATATGATTTTCACGATACCGTGCAGCAGCTTTATCATTTTTTCTGGGACGATTTCTGCGATTGGTATATTGAGCTTGTCAAAGACGAAATCACCACCGCAGAACCGAACGTTTCAAGAAATGCAGCGCGCTCGCGCATTATCACGATTATCGAACAATCGCTTCGCTTGCTGCATCCGTTTATGCCGTTTCTGACCGAAGAACTCTGGCAAAAACTGCCTACTGTTTCAAACCATCTGCACAACACAGCATACAAAAACGCGCCGCAGACGATTATGCTCGCCGATTTCCCGTGCGGCGACGTTTCGATGATTGACGAAGACGCAACGCGCCAAATGCAAATTGTCATTGAACTGATTTCCAAAGTGCGAAACATTCGCGCCGAAATGAATATCAAGCCGAGTGATAAACCCGCGATTCACGTTGCTGCAAACGCGGACACGCAAAGGATTTTCGCCGCAAACGAGGCGCAGATTTTAAAGCTAGCACGCGCGAGTGAATTAAAACTCTCGGAAACATTAAGCGTGCCGCGCGCCTCCGCCAAAGCCGTCCTCGCGGGCGGCGCGGAAATCGCTATTCCTTTGACAGGTTTGATTGATTTTCAAAAAGAATCCGAACGGCTCGAAAATCAAATCACCAAACTTCAAGTCGAAGGCGAGCGGCTTGAAAAACAGCTTGCCAATCAAAGTTTTGTCGAACGCGCGCCAGCAGAAAAAGTTGCGGAACTTCGCGCGCGCGCGGCGGAAATCGAAACGCAGACGAACGCACTGAAACAAAATCTGGAGGCTTTGAAATGATATAAGTTGTGTTGTGCTTGTAATTTGTTTGTATGATTTCAAATCCTGATTTGTATTAAATAGAAACAACTTCAATATCAAAACATTCCTAAAGTTTTACGTTACGGCTATAAATGGGCGTTTTAATTTATAAATTACCATCGGCATACCTATTGCGTCTGTTAGTCGTAGTCGCTCTCCCGCACTTGGCTGAAACCGAAACTCGCTTTCAGTGAACAATTCTTAAGTTTTGAACAAATAATTTCAGAGGAGTGTTAAAGCAATGAAAAAATTTATAACGGCATTTGTGCTGACGGCAATTATAGCGATTATGCTTCCCGTTGCCGTTGCCGCGCAGACTTATACGACGACCAGACGAGTTTATAGAAACGGTCGCTGGCAAACCGTCCGCCTAACTCGCACGCGAACTTACAATGGAAATCATTACGGCTGGAGAAACAACCGTTACCGAACCGGAACGGTTACGCCGCGGGAACGAAGACGCTTATCGCGCGAAAGAGCGAGACTTGCGCGCTATGCAAACAGAACCACGCGCGACGGTGTGATAACGAACAAGGAAGCCAGAAAATTAAACAGAAAAGTCAACCGATACGAGCGCAGAGTCAATAAAGCCCGTAACAATTAACGACTGAAAATTAGAATGCGGATTAGACGAGAGGAACGACTTTTTATGAGCCGTTCCTTTTTATGTAAATAAACCCGCGCACTGTTTTGATTTTCTTATATTCCGGCGGCGCATTTTTGCCTTCTTGCAAATTCTTCTCCATTTTTCATATAATTAATTTATACAAGCATTTATATTATTTTTATACTTTGTTTGTTGAGGCGGGCTTTTTTTTGTAGTGATTGAAAGCCCGCCTTTACTTCGCCTGATAAGTCGGTTCTTTTAAATAGTAATTTTAAGGTTATCTCAAAGACGCCCTTTTTAGAGTCGACAAAAAATTATATACTCTGTAACGGAAACTCAAACGTAACTGACGGCGCATTCGTCCAGTGGTTAGGACGCGAGGTTCTCAACCTTGAAACAGGGGTTCAATTCCCCTATGCGCTACCAATTTTGCATCGGCGCATTCATTATAATTCAATAAATTTTTACTTAGACTCTTTATTAAAATAAATCGCC
The DNA here is from genome assembly GCA_030948995.1 of Acidobacteriota bacterium. Classification (GTDB taxonomy): domain Bacteria; phylum Acidobacteriota; class Blastocatellia; order Pyrinomonadales; family Pyrinomonadaceae. Next base: position 801 of record JALYZF010000065.1, on the reverse strand, counting down.
GCCGCCGCTGTGCATCCTTCCCGATTTTTCAAGCAACTAATTTTTTGACGGGCAATTATTTCTATTAATAATTTGTTTGTTGCGGCGGGCTTACTTTGTAGTGATTGGAAGCCCGTCTCTTGCTTCATAAATCGTTTCGCGTTAGCTTCGCCTTTGTCTTCTGCATAACCGACCGTTGAATTTACAGTGTTATCTTTAAATAAACCGGAACAAGCTAGGGTAGAATGCGGCTTACAATATAAGTCAGTGGAAACGTCCCGACTTCGCTCCGGTTCAGCGCTCCTTAAAACTCACCAAGATTAAATTTCTCTGTCTTGCAGATAATCCTTGCCTGAAAATCATAAATCAAGTAACTTAACCGAACAGTATTTCGCACAACTCTAATTTATGAAAAACATTGGTAAAACTCACCGCACGGAAAGAAGCGGCGTGGCGCTTTTAATGGTTTGGATGCATGAGATTATAGAAAGAAATAATCTTGATTTAGGTTTGCCCGATGTGGAAACCGGCGGCACAGACCGCAAAATGCCTGACCTCGTTATTTACGAATCGCGCAAAAGCAAACAGGTTTTATGTCTGTTTGAAGCCAAGCCGTCGTATTTCGATGTGTTCGATGAAGAAGAATTAAAAGAACCCGCAAGAAAAAAAGCCAACCGGCGCGAAGCGAAATATTTTGCTTTGACAAATTTTCGCAAACTAATTTGGTTTGATACCGAGAGAGCGAATAAGCCGATTTCTGAAGAACAACAGATAATAGATAAATATGAACTTTCTTCATTGAATAATCTCGACCAATTGGAC
>JALYZF010000050.1 GCA_030948995.1 Acidobacteriota bacterium | reverse complement strand
AACAAAAACCGCAGTCTTGACAGAGAAATTATCTTGCCAATTTAGCCGCAGAAACGCAAACCATCGACAAATTGTTTGTTCTGTGCAATGACACTGCAGCGAATAATAAATAAGCAAATATTTTTCTCAACCCGCAAGCGTTGTTTGGTGTCAAGCAGGTGGCTTTTACGGCTTTGCAGAAAGCTGCGCAGTTGCATTTTCCCGTTTTCTTTTTTAACTTAACATCAATGAATTCCGATACACAGACGCGCGCAAGCGAAATTATAAGGCGTCTAAAAGAAGAATACCCTGATGCGCGATGCGCGTTGAATCACCAAAACGCTTTCGAGCTTCTGGTCGCCACGATTTTGTCAGCGCAATGCACGGACGAGCGCGTCAACATCGTTACCGAAACGCTTTTTCGCAAATACCGCGCGCCGCAGGATTACTTGAGCGTCGAGCAAACGGAACTCGAAACCGACATTCGCCCGACCGGATTTTTTCGCAATAAAGCGAAAAGTATTCGCGGCGCAAGCCAAAAAATTATCGAAAACTTCGGCGGCGAGATTCCGCAAACGATGGAAGAAATGCTGACCTTAAACGGCGTGGCGCGCAAGACGGCAAACGTCGTTTTGGGAAACGCTTTCGGCATCGCGTCCGGCGTCGTCGTTGACACGCACGTCTCGCGCTTGTCGCAGCGATTGTCTTTGACCGAAAACACAATCCCTGAAAAAATTGAAATTGATTTATCTGAACTCGTGCCGCAGGAAGATTGGATTCTGTTTCCGCATCTGCTTATCTCGCACGGTAGAAAAATCTGTCAGGCGCGCAAGCCGAAATGCGAGATTTGTTTTTTGAATGATATTTGTCCGAAAATCGGAGTTGTAAGAAAGTAACCGCGAAATTTACGGAAGACGCAGAAAATTTTATTTATCTGTTCACGGTTGTTATGCGGCATTTCCTAAAACTCGATTCCCTGCTGCGCATAAATTCCGGCGTGAAACGGATGTTTAATTTCCTTCATTTCGGTTACGAGGTCAGCAGCTTCTATTAATTCTTGCGGCGCGTTTCTGCCGGTTAATACGAGATGCAAATTCGGCTGTTTTTCTCTGACGGCTTTTATTACGCTCAAGACTTCCTGCAAATCGAGAAATTTATAATCGAGAACATATACGAGTTCGTCGAAAACTAATAAATCGTATTCCTCCGAACGCATTTTTTCGACGCACAGCGCCCAAGTTTCTTGCGACGTTTTAATATCCTGCGCCGGATTCTGCGTGTCCCAAGTAAAGCCGTCGCCCATCGTGTGAATTTCGATGTCCAATAATTCAGCCGATTCGTGTTCGCCGTAGCGGTCGGTTTTCGACTTCATAAATTGAATCATCGAGCAGCGCATTCCGCGACCAGCCGCACGCATCATCAAACCCAGAGCGCAAGTGGTTTTGCCTTTGCCCTCGCCGGTATTGACCATCAGCAAGCCTTTCGTGTTTTCCTTGTAACCTTCGCGCCGCCATTTGTAGCGTTTTTCTTTTGTTTCAGGCATTTTTATTAGAGAAATTTTTACAATGCGGAAGTTCTTTCGTGTAAAGTTAAAGCTAAATCGGCAGGCAAAACAAGCGGGTAGAAATTCGTCGCTTCATATAAATAATCTTCGCCTTCTTCGTCAACGATGCGAAGCATCTCGTCGGTTTCTTCGCTGACGATTTCATACAATTTACCGATTTCGAGCGAAGCCTCAAAGCCTTTATTCTTTATGCAAACCGCGAATTTTGTATTCATACAGCGCTTAATTTTACCTTGTCTCTTTCCGATACCGTGCGATTCAAACCAATGAATTTCCGCGAGCCGAATTCGCCCGTCGGAAATTCTTTGAACCGTTGCCGCGCCTTTTAATTTTCGCCAACGTCCTTTGCCTTAGGCTTTATTCAAAAATGGAAGAATGCGAATCGAACTGCCAACGGCGATGATTTCAATATCGGTAATTTTACCAATAATCTTGAATCCTTCCAACATTATTTTGACTCAATCGCTTCGACGACGGCGGCGACAATCTCGCGCTCGGCTTTGTCCCAATCGCCTTCCGCGCGGCAACCTGCAGCATTTTTGTGTCCGCCGCCGCCGAATTTTTCGGCAATTCGCGCTACGTTTATGCCGTCTTTTGAACGCAGGCTGACGCGATAAACGTCCGGTTCGATTTCGCGCATATAAACGACGGCTTCGACTTCTTTTGCCGCGAGCGGAATGTTGACGAAACCGTTATTGTCGCCGTCAACCGCGCCTGAATTTTTTTTCATCTCGACAGTTTGCCGCATCCATGCGACTCGTCCGCTTGCGTCGCGCTTGACGGTTGATAAAACCTGTCGAAGCAATTCGATTCTGCTCCACGGATAAGAATTGTAAATGGCTTCGGATATTTGCGCCGGCTTGACGCCGACCTTAACGAGTTCGGAAGCGACCTTCAGAGTTCGCTCGGTTGTATTCGGGAAATGAAACGAGCCGGTATCGGTTACGAGCGCCAGATAAACACATTCGGCGATTTCTTTGGTGATGCGCCCGCCGATTGCTTTGCAGAGATTGTAAATCATCTCGCCGACTGCCGAAGCGGTGGCGTCAATCCAATTTATCGAGCCGAAATGAGCGCACGTCGCGTGATGGTCGATGTTGACGATAAATTGCTTTTCTAAATTTTTGATATGCGGGCGGGCAACGTCCGAGCATTCGATAACGAAAACGGCGTCGTAATTTTTATCTATTTCGGCGACGCGGCGGATTTCATCCGCACCCGGAAGAGTTTGGTATGAAACGGGAATGTCGTCGCTGGCGATTACTTCCGCAGTTTTCCCCAAAGAACGCAGCAGCCAGCACAATCCTAATGAAGAACCGATGCCGTCACCGTCCGGTTTGACATGCGTGGTAACGGCAAAATTCTGTTTGTTTTCAATTAATTCGACTACTTGACTCAGCATCTTTTATTCAATGAAAAACGGTTAATAGAAATGAAAAATACCAATCGCTTCTATTTTCCGCTTTCCACTTCCGGTTCCACATCCACGTTTATTTCTTCAAGTATTTCGCCAATCCGCGTTGCGTTTTCCTCGACCGTATCGCGGACAAAATTGAGAATCGGCGGATGGCGCAAGCTCATACTCAACGCAATTTGCTGGCGGACAAATGAAGCGGCATGCTGCAAGGCTTTCAAGGCTTCTTTAATCTGAATTTCCGTGCCTTCGACGAGGACGAAAACTTTTGCATCGCGCAAATTTTCCGTCACGCGAACATCCGTAACGGTAACACCCAAAAGTCGTGGGTCATCGAGTTCATAGCCGACAATCTCCGTAATTTCTTCGCGCAAGGCTTCTGCTAATTTTTCGGGACGATGCATGATTTAGTGGTTAGTGGTGAGTTGTGAGTGGTGAGTTAAGAAATTCGTCTTTTCCTCACAACTCACCACTAATTAAAGTTCCGTCGCGGCGGTTCGCTCGATGACAAAGGCTTCAATTTCGTCTTCAACCTTGATGTCGTTGAAATTAACCAGACCGATACCGCATTCAAATCCTTGACGTACTTCCGCCGCGTCGTCTTTGAAACGTTTGAGCGAATCGATGTCGCCCGTCCAGACGACGACTCCGTCGCGGATAATGCGCGCTTTGGCTTGGCGGCGAACAACGCCGTCGGTTACGCGGCAACCAGCGATTGTGCCGACCTTTGAAACTTTGAAAACTTCCTGCACAAGTGCTTTGCCTAAAATGACTTCTCTTTCAATCGCGTCGAGCATTCCAATCATCGCCGCGCGAATTTCTTCTTCGACCTTGTAAATAATTGAGTGCAATCGAATGTCAACCTGTTCCTGTTTGGCGACTTCGGCAGCGCGTAGTTCGGGACGAACGTTGAAGCCAATAATAACGACCGCAGTTTGCGTATTGTCGGCTTGTGTTGCAGATGCGAGCAGAACGTCCGATTCAGTTATTGCGCCGACGCCTGAGCGAATAACGCGCACTTTGACTTTTTCGGTCGAAAGTTTTTCGAGCGTCGAGCGCAAAACTTCCGCCGAACCTTGCACGTCAGTTTTGAGCAGCACAAGCAATTCTTTGACTTCGGCTAAACCGAGCGATTCGATACCGCGTTTGGTCGTCTGAAGCATTGCCACATTGCGGGCGTGCATCTGGCGCTGACCTGCAATCGTCTGCGCTTTGTCGATGTCTGAGACGACTTGAAATGTGTCGCCCGCTTGCGGAACGCCTTGCAAACCGAGAACTTCGACCGGAGTTGCGGGCGGCGCTTCGTTGACGATTTCGCCTCGGTCATTAAACATCGCGCGCACTTTGCCGTAAAATTGCCCGACAATAAACGGGTCGCCGACGTGCAGAGTTCCCTGCTGAACGAGAACCGTCGCTACCGAGCCGCGTCCTTTATCGAGTTTTGCTTCCAAAACAACGCCGGACGCGCGTCGTGTCGGGCTGGCTTTCAAATCCAAAATATCCGAAGTTAAAAGAACCGTTTCAAGCAGCGTGTCGAGATTTTCGTGTTGTTTAGCTGAAACGGGAACCATTTCAACATCGCCGCCCCAATCAATCGGCTGAAGACCTTGACTTGCAAGACCTTGTTTGACTTTATCGGGGCTTGCACCCGGCTTATCAATTTTATTAATAGCAACAATAATCGGCACGCCGGCGGCTTTCGAGTGTTCGATGGCTTCAATCGTCTGGGGCATCACGCCATCGTCAGCCGCAACGACAAGAATTACAACGTCTGTCGCTTTCGCGCCGCGCGCGCGCATTAGAGTAAACGCTTCGTGACCGGGCGTGTCGAGAAAAACAACTCGGCGCTGCTCGGACGGCTTATCGGGATTCGGCACGAAAACGCTATATGCGCCGATGTGCTGGGTGATTCCTCCGGCTTCGCCTTCGGCAACATTGTCCGAACGAATCGCGTCGAGAAGACTGGTTTTTCCGTGGTCAACGTGACCCATTACGGTTACGACCGGCGGGCGCGTTTCTTCAACATCGTCAGCGTCGGCGGCAATCAATTCTTCAAATTCCTGCTCGATGACCATTTCCTCAAACGGCACAAAGCTGACCGCATAACCGAAACTCTGACCGAGTTCCTGCGCCATTTTCTCGCCAATCGGCTGATTTAAGGTTGCAAAAATTCCGCGCTGAACGAGGAGCTGCACAATATCGCGCGGCGTTACGCCCAAGGCTTCGGAAAATTCACGGATAGTCGCGCCTTCGGTCAAGCGGACGGTTTTCAGATTATCGGCGTCGATTTTGCCAAGTTGATTGGTAATGCGTTCCTTGATAGTAAGCGGGCGCGCCGGAATAATTTCTTTCTCTTCAAACCTGCCGCCTTTTTCAAATTTTCCGCCTTTCTTACCGGTTGAACGTCCGAATTTTCTGCGCTGGTCTACAGGCGGAACATAAATTGTTTTCGGCGTTTTGCTTTCGCCGACAGTTCCTTGAAAATCAGGTCGGCGAGCGCCGCCGTTTCTAGCATCCTGACGCAAATCTTTTTTATCGGCGCTGAACTTGCCGGTTTTGGTCGGCGCTTCGGCTGTTACGCGGTCTCCCGGTTTGATGCCCTGACTAAGCGCGTCTCTGGTTAATTTGAGTTCCTTAACTTGTGTTCCGGTCGGACGCAGAATTCTGGTGGTTGTTTTCAGTTCTGCAACTTCCGCAATCGGTGCTTCTGTTTGGGTTTGCTCTTGCGCGGTTTCTAATTCCTGAACGCTTTCCCGTTGCGCCGTCTTAGCCTTTTCATCGGCAACAGACGGAATTTCCTTTGCTTGAACAGTCTCAATTTCGGGTTCTTCGCGCTGGGCGGTTTCGGCTTTCTTTTGCAGTTTTCTAACCTGGCGAGCAGGATCGGCTGGCGCTTTCTTTTCGCGCGTCGGTCGCTCAACCGTTTTCATTGTGGCTTTTGCTTGTTCCGTTTTTGCAGGTTCTACAGCCTTTGCTTGAACGGCGTCGGCAATTTCTATTTGCGGAACTTCTTCAACCACCGACGGTTCATCTGCTCCGGCTTTCTTTTTAATGAGTTTTATCGACCGTTTCGGCGCGATTTCCGTTTTTGGAAAATATTTATTTCGGACTTTTTCCGCAATTTCTTTACTGACCGAATTTGACGGCACGTTTACGTCCGCGCCTTCACGACGCACGTCTTCTATGACGCGCTTGGTGTCCTGCTTGAGTTCTCTTGCTAAATCGTAAATCCGAACTGTTCCTACGGGCATATTTATCTTTATTTAACCAACTTAATTAAGTGCGGCAGCCGTAAATTTTCAGAAAATTATTTTTACATAAAATTACTTTTCCTCTTCGGCTGAATTTTCCTGCGTTTCTGCTGAAATGGTTTCCACAGTTTCAGCGGCTTGCGTTTTGGCATCTGCGTCTTCTATTGTTTCTTTCGCATTTTCGGAAACAGGTTGATTGGCATTTCCGTTTTCGGTGTCTTCTTCGGTTTGCGTCGCTTCAGCATTTGTTTCAGTAGCTTCTTCACTCGCCTGTGCGCTGCTTCGTGCATCGACAATGGCTTTTGCGGAGGCGAGAATTTTTTCGGCGGCGTCTAAACTCAAGTCGAGCGTATCGACCAAATCGTCAACCGAAGTTGCTGCCAATGTATTGACATCATCGATTCCTTTGGCTTTCAAATCTTCCGCCTGAGCAGCCGAAACTCCTTCCAAAGCCGTAATTGGAACGGCTTCGCCGGAAGCAATCATCTTATTCATCTGCTGGGCGATTTCCTTTTTCAAAACTTCTTCGCTGATGATGTCAATGTCCCAACCGACGAGTCTAGTCGCAAGACGCACGTTTTGACCGCGTTTACCGATTGCCAAACTCAGTTGGTCTTCGCCAACGATAACTTCCATCTTGCGGTTATTGATATTGGTAATCCGCACCTGCGAAACTTTCGCCGGAGACAGCGCGTTTGCAGCAAAAACCGAAGGCTCGTCCGACCATTCGATAATATCGATTTTCTCGCCGCGCAATTCTTTGATAATAGACTGCACGCGCGAACCTTTCATACCGACGCACGCGCCCACCGGGTCAACGTCTTACTCATTGCTTGCGACCGCAATTTTCGCTCGATCAGCCGGCTCACGAACGGCTGATTTAATGACAACCGTATCGTCGTAAATTTCCGGCACTTCCATTTCAAATAGCCGTTTGAGAAGCTCTGCAGAGGCGCGCGAAACTTTTATTTGCTGACCGCGCTGGTCTTTTGAAACATCGACGATAACGACGCGAATCCGCTCGCCTTGATTCCAAGTTTCGCTTCGAGCCTGTTCGGGTTTCGGCAAAATCGCTTCAAGATTATTCCCCAAATCAATAATCATATCGCCGCGCTCAAAGCGCTTGACCGAACCGTTGACGAGCGTTCCGATGCGGTCGACATATTCGTCGTAAACTTTTTCGCGTATCGCTTCGCGTACTTTCTGCACAAGAATCTGTTTTGCGGTTTGAGCCGCAATGCGTCCGAGCTCTTCAGTCGGAAGAGGAATCAGCAGCATATCGCCGATTTCCACTTCGTCAGGTTCAGCACCCATTTCGATGGCTTCCTGCAGAGACATTTCAGTCGAAGGATTCTCGACTTCGGCAACGACGGTTTTCTGCGCGGAAATCTCAATCATTCCTTCTTCGTTATTCCAGTCGACTTGAATGCTTTCGCCGGTTTTATCCTGCGATTTGAATTGCTTGCGCGCCGCCGCTTTGACCGCTTCCTTCATCGCCTCAATGACTAAATCACGGTCAATTCCTTGCTCGCTGCACAATGTTTCGATACTCTGTCCGATTGATGTCATAACTCGTTATTGTAAAATGAAAATTCAGAATTTTTATTTTCCTCTTTTCTTTAATTCCGCCTCTAAATCAATTTCCAAATTAGCTTTAGCAACTATGTCAAATGAAAAGCGCACCGTGCCGTTTGTTTTATCGTCAAATACTATTTCTTCACCTTCAACGGCGACGATTCGCCCGCGAAAGTTTTTTTGCCCGTCAATTGCCGTCGTTATTTTAACTTTCGCCAAGTGTCCGGCGAATCGTTTAAAATCCTGCAAACTGTAAAGTTCGCGTTCTAAACCGGGCGATGAAACTTCAAGCAGATAAGCCGACGGGATAAAGTCTTCGGCGTCGAAAAGCGCTTCCAATTGGCGGCTTACTAAAGAACAATCTTCGTGCGTAACGCCGCCGGGCTTGTCAATAAAAACGCGAATCGTTAAATTTTTACTCGAACCGACCGTTTGCGCCTGCACGAGTTCCAGCCCGTTTTTTTCAGCAACCGCCGCTGCCGCTTGGCTGATTCCTTCACTAACCGTCTGTTTACCCATCAACCTTGTTTTGCCCAAAATAAAAAGTGGGCGCGAACCCACCGAGAACGTCCCACGCTTCGTATGAAACGAGTATTATATACAAAAATTAAGGAAAATAGCAAGTCCTCTTATTGCAAACCGGAATTCAATTTTTCGATGGAAGAGTTTAGAACCGCAATTTTTTTCTTAACCTGCTCGACGCTTTCTTTTGTCGGTTCGGCAGCAAATTCTTCGAGGATAATTAAAAGTTCCTTTGTTTGAGAAACGGCTCGATTTGCTTCCTTTTTGACTTCATGTGTTGCATCTTCCGGCGCGCCGCTAGAAGATTTTTTGGCTTCCTTAACGCCCCAATGCGTTATTCGCACAAAATTTTCCTTTGTCGTTTCGGCAATCCAGCCCTGACTGCTCAAAAATTGAATAATATCTTCGTAATTGCCCAAAAATCCTGCGCCTTTTACCAAATCCTTAAAATCAATGATTTGTGAATCCTTGCCGCCGGTTGCCTCGTGAAGTTTTATTAAAACTTTGTGATAAACGTCCATATCTTCAGTTCCAAAAATAAAATTATGAAAAACAAATCTCAATGTCAACGAAAATTACTAAACATTTGCCGCTGCATTTTCAAATACAAGTTTAGCGGCTCCCAAAATACCTGCGTCGTCTCCGCACGCGGCGGTTACAAGTTTAACACGCTCGGCAGGTTGCCGGTATGCACGCAAGCGAATTTGCGCGCGCGCGTGCGGCATAAATAAATCCCAACCCGCCGCCGCGCCGCCGCCCATGACAATTACGTCAGGATTAAGAATATTTATCAAATCCGCCAGCGCAATGCCGAGATAAAAACCTTGCCGCCGAAAAACTTCCAAAGCCAATTCATCGCCGTCTTTACCGGCTTCGTAAATTTCCAAAGCCGTCAAATTATATTTTTCCGTCAAATCAGATTTCGGATATTGACTTTCAAGTTCTCGCGTCAAGCGAACGATTGCCTGCGCCGACGAGTATTGCTCGACGCAGCCGAGGCTACCGCAACCGCACGGCGCGCCAAACGGTTCGACGCAGATATGACCGATTTCCGCCGCCGTTCCATCAGCGCCGCGAAGAACTTTTCCATCGATAATAATGCCGCCGCCGACGCCCGTTCCTAAAGTTACGCAAATTGAGTTTTGGAAATCTTTTGAAGCGCCCAGCCAATTTTCGCCGACTGCGGCGGCATTTGCGTCATTTTCCAAAATCACCGGCAAATCTAATTCACGCGAAAGAATGTCAGGCAGAGGAAATCCTTCTAAACACGGAACATTCGGAGCATTCGATATAACTCCGTTCAGAGGATTGACCGTTCCTGCCACAGCCAAGCCGAATCCAGAAATTTTCCCCTTTTCTTTTACGGCATCTCGACACATCTGCGCTGATTCTACTATTACGCGGACAATTTCTTCGGCTCGCTCGGCTTTTGGCGTTTCAATCTTTAAGCGATGACAAACGTTTCCATTAATTTCGATTGCTGCCATCCGCAAATTTGTTCCGCCTAAATCTGCTGCAAGACCAATTTTCACAATTTCTAATCTCCGGCTTTGAAACTTAAAAAGACTATTATATATTTCCGTTTCAATTTTCTGTAAAACTCAATTTCAAAATCGACATTAACATAAATTGTTTTCAGGCTTCTTTAATTTTTCCGGCAGAACGAATCTCGTAGAGAAATTTTCTCTACGAAAAATATTCTTCGATTTATTGTTTTGATTGTTGTTTGACTTATAATTCTGTATCATTAAGTATCAGCAAAATTTTGTTATTGATAGTTCCCTGTAAAGTTAAGCAAAATTTACCTTTATTTTTTTAAATTCTACGCTTGTTTTTATTGACATAGCCCAATAACTCGTGTAAAACATTGAAAGGTTTGATTTTTTGAAACAACTGATTTGGAACAAACAACTGAAACGACAAGAGGAGAAGATATGAACAGCAGATTTTTGATTCGCAAAGCACTTTCAATGTGTTTAGTAGTTGCCACAATGGCAACATACTCAATGGTCGCTCTGGCAAATTCCGAGAAAATTGCCGGGGAAATTTTAATTAACGGGAAAACCGTCAATGGACAAAATCCATCTGTCAAGGTTAATGGAGAAACGGCGCAAAGCGGACGTTCTATCTTTTCCGCCAGTACGATTGCTACGCCGGAAGACGCCAGTGCTGTTGTCAATTTAGGAAAAATCGGCAAAATCGAACTCGAACCTAATACCATTTTATCTTTAACGTTTGACGAAAAAGGTATAAACGGAAATTTAGCCGCCGGACGCGTTACAGTGTTGAATGCTTTAAACAATGTAACTATAAAAATACCGAGCGGAGAAGCAGTGTCCCTTAATACGGGTGAATCAGCTAGCGCGGCGAGCGGAAAAGCTCAAGCCAGTGATGATAATAACAGCGGTCATTTACTGCTTTACTCGATTATTCTCGGCGGTGCCGTTGCCGGTATAATTTTTGCGGCAAGAACCGATAACAATAGAATCGCTTTGGGCGGCGGAACAACCATCGTAAGCGCGACCCGTTAATTACTGAAAATCATTTTTACTATACTTAATTATATAGAGTATAATTAAAATGATTTATTTTATATAGGATTTATTCAGGAGGAAATTAAATAAATGCTCGGCAAAACAATTATTCGTAAATCTATAACATTTCTCATTGCCGTTGCGGTTTGGAGCGTATTTTCAATGTCTGTATTGGCAGCTTCGGACGACGTAATGGGAGAAATCACTGTCAGCGGACAAGTTACAGTTAATGGTCAGAACGTAGTTTCCGGCTCGACCGTAACTGCGGGAAGCACGATTGTCACTGGCGCCAATTCAACTGCCACAATTAATTTGGGCAAAAACAATCGAGTTGAAATTCTTTCGGATTCAACTTTAACTTTGAAATTTAACAACAACAGCATTGTCGGTATGCTGACCGCCGGAAAAGTCCGTATTTCAAACGCGGCGGGCGTGGCGGCAACCGTTACTACCAGAAATGCTACAGTAATTGCTGACGCCGGACAGGCTAATGCTTTCGGCGTTGACGTCGGTTGTTCGGATGAAGCTCGTTGTACGCAAACCTACGTTGAAACTACAACCGGACTGGTTACATTGAGAAGCGGTTCTACTGATAAGCAAGTCGCCGCAGGCACTGATGCTACATTTGGTAATCCGTCGCAAACAGGCTGCAAACCCTGCTTACGTCCGGGTTCAGTTCCGCCTGTTGCTGTCGCAGGTCTCGGAGCGGGAGCATTTGCCGGTCTTCTGTTAGCTGCGGCTGGCGGCATCGGCGCTGCAATTTTATTGAACAACAACAATGACGTTCAATTAGGCGGCGGTACTGGTGTGTTTGTAGTAAGCGGAGTTCGCTAAATCTAAATTAGTTGGTTTTTTGTTTTCATAAAATAAAAGGCTTGACGTAAAAATTACGGGTCATGTTGTATCAACGTGACCCGTAAAAATTTGTGTTTGTTTGTGAATAATTTAACAAAACAATCATAAAATTTAATAATAAAATATTCTATTATGCACATTGCAGTTATTGGAACAGGTTATGTCGGATTGGTTACCGGAGCTTGTTTCGCAGAATTCGGCGTAGAAGTAACTTGTGTTGATGTCGATAAAAATAAAATTGAGCGCCTCAACAGCGGAGTAATACCTATTTACGAACCGGGACTGGATACTATTGTCGAGAAAAATGTTAAAGCCGGAAGACTTCATTTTACAACCGATATAAAAAATGCAGTCGAACAGGCGCTGGTAATTTTTTTAGCCGTCGGGACGCCGCCGAAAGAAGATAGTTCTCCCGATATG
>JALYZF010000037.1 GCA_030948995.1 Acidobacteriota bacterium | reverse complement strand
GAGACGAATCTTTTCTCGCGTTTCCGCGCCTGTTTAATAAAAATTAGGGCAAGCGGAAACCGAAATTTTATTTCATTAAACAGGAAAATTTTCAATGAATGTGACATTCTCAATCGTTGTTCCGCTTTTCAACGAAGCGGAAAACATCAAGCATTTAGTTCAAACTCTCGTCGAAACCCTCGGCACGAATCCGAATTTTACGGAAATCGTTCTGGTTGACGACGGAAGCTACGACGCGACGGCGGCTTTGGCGACGGATTTAGCTGCGCGGGACAAAAGAATTCGCCTTGTTTGCCACGAGCGCAATCAGGGTTTGGGCGCGGCTATTCGTACCGGACTGAACCACGCCGAAGGCGATTTCGTGCTTTACACGGACGCGGATTTGCCGTTCGACTTCAATTTGATTCCGCAACTGTTTTCTCTCGCCGACGAGAACCGCATCGTCAGCGGATACAGGCTGAATCGCGGCGAAGGCGGCAGACGTCTTCTTTTGACGAAAGCCTACAATGCGCTCGTCCGGCTGTTTTTCGGACTGCGTATGCGCGACGTAAATTTCGCGTGTAAAATCTTTCCGAAACGCTTTTTGAGAAAGGCGAGATTAAACTCGCAAGGCTCTTTCATAGACGTTGAAATTCTGCTCGAAGCACGCCGTTTCGGGTTTGAAATTGTCGAACATCCGCTCGTTTATTACCCGCGAACTCGCGGTCTGTCAACGCTTTCGCGCCCCGCCGTGATTGCATTTATTTTGAAAGAGATGTTCGGCTACGCAGGCAAAATCTTTTCCGACCGAATCGCTTTGTTAGGCATTGCCCTTTCCCGAATAGCGCGTCAAAGCCGCGCGCCCGTGCGAAAACCGCTCGGTTTAAGCGAGTCGGAATGAGTAAAAAACTGATTATAAACGCCGACGACTACGGCATCTGCCGCGAGGCGAACCGCGCAATTGAGAATTTGATAACGACGGGCAGGCTGTTGAATGTTTCGGTTTTAGTCAACTCTTGGTTTTACGAAGAAGCCGCAGAATTTTTATCGAACCGCGCCGATTGTAGCATCGGCGTTCACTTAAACGTCGTCGAAGGTGTCGCGCTTACGCCGACGAACAAAGTCAAAATTTTGCTCGACGCGCACGGGCAATTCGCCGATTTATCGCAAATTCTTTTGCGCTGGATGCGCGCGCCGTTCGCCGTCTCGAAAGCAGTCGAGGCAGAATGGCGCGCGCAAATCGAGCTTTTGTTGAAATCCGGCTTGACGATTTCGCACGCCGACAGCCATCGGCACATTCACGCCTTTCCGCCGTTCTGGAAAATTACGACGAATCTTTGCCGCGAATACGGCATTCCCGCCGTTCGCCTGCCGAGCGAGCGAAATTCGCTTCCCTTTCGACGTTTTTCGGCAATCGCTTTAACGCACGCGGCGAATGTTTCCGAAACTTTCGTCGCGCGCAAAAACCTAACCGTTAACCAATATTTTTTAGGCTTCAAACGCGCAGGCTCTTACGGCGAAAACGAATTGATTTTCGATTTGAAAAACTTGCAAGACGGCGTAACCGAACTTTGCGTTCACCCGAGCATTTGCGACGGCGTGCCTTACCCGAATATGCGCGGCGCGCTCGAATACGAAGCGTTGTCGAGCCGAAAATTGTCCGAGCAAATTGCCGAATCCGAAATCGAACTGACGACTTGGGCGGAATTCGCCAAAGCCGAAATGTCCCGAAATTAGCCGATGAACCGCGCCGCAAATTACACGAAAAAAATCTGGCAGCGATTAGAAACGCCCGAATTTCTGTTTTTCTTCGTCGCCGTCTGGACGGCAATCGTGATGTTAGGCGGCATCGGCTACGGCGATTTGAGCGGTTATGACGACGCCGCTTACGCGCACGAAGCGAAAACGATGCTGCAAACCAATGATTGGTGGACGATGAATTTGAACGGCGCGCCGGATTTCGACAAGCCGCCGCTTTTCATCTGGCTGCTCGTCGTCTCGTTCAAGATTTTCGGCGCGAACGATTTCGCCGCGAAAATTCCCGGCGTTCTGCTCGGCTGGGCAACGATTGTTTTAGTTTATTTTTTGGCGCGAGAAATTTTTGCGGACGCGCCAGAAGATTCCGCCGCCAGAAAGTGGTTGCCGGTTTTGTCGATGCTCAGTTTGGCAACGACGCAGTATTTTCTAAAATATTCGAGCCACGCGATGACCGACGTGCCATTCGCTTTTTTCTTTACGCTCTCTGTTTATCTTTACGTTAGCGCTTTGAAAAATAATTTCTTTCTGCTTGCAAGCGGCGCGGCGATTGGGCTGGCAACGCTTGTGCGCTCGCCGATGGGCTTATTTCCGCTCGGCATTATTGTCATTCATCTCATTTTCATTCGCCGCTTTAAATTGCTTTTCTCCGTTCATTTCGTAGGTTGTCTGCTGCTCGCCGCGCTTCTTCCGGCGACTTGGTACTGGCGCGAATACAATCTCTACGGCGACGTTTTTATCACGAGACATTTCGCCAACATTCTCGGTCATTCTGCTTCCGCGCAAGCGGCGCGAACCGCTTGGCAACAGTTTCTCTGGTATTTTGAATACTTTTTTCTAATCGTCAAACTTTATTTTCCTTGGTTTCCATTGATGTTTTACGGACTTTTTCTCGCCGCGCGAAAGGTAAGAAACAATTTCGCGCTGGTCGAAAATTCGGCGGCTGAAATTTTATTAATCGTTTGGATCGTTGTCATTCTCGTGCCTTTCAGTTTAGCGGAAAGCAAAGTGCTGCGCTACATCTTGCCGGTCTTTCCGGCTTTCGCCGTTCTCTCCGCTTATGCGCTTTGCAACCTTCTTTCCTTGAGACGCTTACAAAATTTTGCTCGGCTCGCGGTTTTGCTTTTGGCTTTGGCGGAATTAATTACGACGGCGTTTCCGAATTATTTGACGCGCGCCGGAGATATGCGCGCGATTGCGCCCATCTCTGACGCGGCGACTGAATCAAACGAAAAAGTTCTGCTCTACACTTCGGGCGAATACCAAGCCAATTACCAAACTCAACTGCTCTGGTATGGCAGCCACCTCTGCGTTCACCTGAAAGATTTAAATGAAGTCGAGAAATATTTGTCAGGAAAGCGACGAACAATCGCGGTGATGGACAAACCTTCGTTCGCCGAGTTCGCAAAACAAACCGGAGCGAATATAAAAATTTTGAGCGAGACGGAAAACTTCGTTTGTTTCCGCGCCGAAAATTCGCTTTAATTTGCCGCTTCGCTGCCGTTCACAAACGCGACGCGCTTGTCGAAACCGGTTTTTCCTTTCCGCTTGGCGGCGTGAAGTCTTCGCCCGGATTGATAAATTGATTTTTCTCGAATTGATACTGCTTGTCGTAAAGTTGCTTATACCTACCATTTAACTCCAGCAATTCAGCGTGCGTTCCGC
>JALYZF010000024.1 GCA_030948995.1 Acidobacteriota bacterium | reverse complement strand
GTGCAAAACAGCGCGCCCGAATTTCGCATAAAAGCGTTTTGCTTCGGACTTAAAAGGCAGAAATTGTTCTTGATTTAGACTGAACAATCCGAGATGAATCGTTTTCTTAAATACCGAAATTTTCGGTCACTAGCGTTGTTTTAAATTTCGGTTATTCGAATGTAACGATTATGTAACGGAGCTAGGCGTTTTAATATCGGCTTTCGTCCCTTTTTGTTGTAGGAAGTTTTCGCGGGATTTTGTAGGATATTGTCTGATGGAGTTTGCGGATGAAAAAGACGCGATTTGTTAGATTGGCAGGCTTTATTTACAAAAGTTTGAAATCAAGAGCGTAGCGCGTCAGTTCGGCGTTGGTTTGAGCGCCCATTTTTTCGAGAATGCGCGTGCGGTATGTGCTAATTGTTTTGACGCTTAAATTCAAATCGGCGGCGATTTGCCCGACGGTTTTTCCGCTCGCCAATAGGCTGAAAACTTCAAACTCGCGGTCGGACAAAGTTTTGTGCGCTTCGCCGTCGCGTTTCGTTTCGATGTGTTCGGCGAGCAGTTGAGCGACTTGCGGGCTGATGTATTTGCCGCCGCGATACGCTTTTCTTATCGCCTCGACGAGTTCTTCGGGTGCGGATTCTTTTGTCATATAACCGGCTGCGCCGGCTTTGAACGCGCGCACGGCGTATTGGTCTTCCGGGTGAATGCTCAAAATAATCACGGGTAAATTCGCGTAATTGCGTTTTAAATCCTTGAGCGTTTCCAAGCCGTTTCCGCCCGGCATCGAAAGGTCTAAAATTATCACGTCCGCCGACTGCTCGCGGACGAGATTGAGTAGTTCCGAGCCATTTCTGGCTTCGCCGACGACCGACATTTGCGCGTCTTCGGCGACGATTTTTCGCAAACCTTGCCGGACGATTGCGTGGTCGTCGGCGATTAAAATTTTAATCATCGTCTTATATTTTTTTACCGCAACGGCGCGGTCAGCAAAACGATTGTGCCATTCTCCGCGCCGTTGAAAACTTCAAGCTCGCCGCCGATCAGACGCGCCCGCTCGTGCATTCCCAAAATGCCGAGCGACCCGTTGCCGTTAGAGTTTTCCATTTGAATTCCCGTTCCGTCATCTTCGACGCGCAAAATCAGCTTTTGGTCTAACTTTTTTAAATTGACGGTAATCGTGTTTGCCGAGGCGTGGCGAATGACGTTCGTCAGCGTCTCTTGAAAAATGCGAAAAACGGCGGTCGAAAAATCCGAATCGAGACGGTCGGTTTCGACGTTGGTCGAGACAACGCAGGAAATTCCCGTGCGCCGCGCGAATTCTTGCGCCTGCCATTCGATTGCCGCGGCAAGCCCCAAATCATCAAGAATCGGCGGGCGTAGTTCGGTCGCAATGCGGCGCACGGTTTGAATCGTGCCGTCGGTCAGATGCAGCAAATCTTTGATTCTGTCGTTCAGAGAATTCGCCGCCGGATGACCACTGTCTTTTATCTGTCGGTTGAGCAGGTGAATTTCCATTTTCAAGCCCGTCAATGCTTGTCCGAGTTCATCGTGGATTTCGAGCGCGATACGTTTTCGTTCGTCCTCTCGCAGAGTTTGCTGGCGAAGCGACAGCGCCTGCAAATGCTCGCGCGAATTTCTAATCTCTTCGGCGGCGGTGGTGCGCCACGCGACGAGCCAGCACAAGACAACGCCTTCGAGCGTGAAAACCGACAGACGAACGATGTCATCAACGCCTCCGCTGAGCTGATACTGCGGCGTGATGAAAAAATAATCGATGATAAAGCCAGAGATAATCGTGGCAAAAATGCCCGCGCGCAGTCCGCTTCTCCAAGCCGTAATCATAATCGCCACCAAAAAAAGAGGCGACGCGATCGGCTTAACGAACACCCAAATCAGCAAAGTCAGCGTGAGCGCCGCGCAGACCAGCAAAACCGCCGAGCCATAACGCGCGCCGCTTGAAATAAGAGACGAAGCGGAAAATTTCTGTTTCATAAAATAGAGACGGAAAATCGTTTTGATAATTTAACACAGAAAAGCCCGGCGACAGAACGCAAAATTTCGCGTGTTGCGAACGGCACTGGAAAATATAAATGGACGGGCGGTTTGCTTTGCCGGGTGGGAATTTAGAAAATAAAACTTGAAAGGGCAAGAAAATAAAAAGGAAATGAAAATTATAGTTATCGGTAGTGGCTTCGGTGGTTTGTCGTGTGCAATTCGTCTGCAAGCGCAAGGTCATCGAGTTCAGATTTTAGAAAAGCGCGACAAAACCGGCGGTCGGGCTTATGTTTACGAGCAGGACGGTTTCGTGTTCGATGGTGGTCCGACAATTATCACCGCGCCTTGGCTTTTTGACGAGCTTTTTGAAATTGCCGGAAAACAAACTGAAGATTATGTTGAACTCGTCAAGATAAATCCTTTTTACAATATTCGCTGGGAAGACGGCACGATTTTTAATTACAACGACGACAAGGAAAATCTTTTAAATCAAATTCGCAAAATCGCGCCTGACGAAGTTGAAAATTATAAAAGATTTGCCAAAGATTTGGGCGAGATTTACCGTGTCGGTTTTGATTTGATTGACAAGCCGTTTCACACAATTGGCAGTATGCTTCGAGTTGTGCCGCAAATGGTGAAACTTCGTTCCGACCGTTCGGTTTACAGATTTGCGTCGAAGTATTTTAAAAACGAAAAACTGCGCGAGGCGTTTAGTTTTCACCCGCTTCTAATCGGCGGAAATCCTTTTACTTCGACTTCTATTTACGCGATGATTCACGAATTAGAGCAAAAATTCGGCGTCTGGTTTGCGATGGGTGGAACGGGCGCGCTCGTCCGCGCGTTATCAAAACTTTTTACGGACATCGGCGGCGAAATTTTTCTCGAAACGGAAGCCGGAGAAATTTCGATAAATGAAAAGGGAAAAGCTGACGGCGTAAAATTGAAATCAGGCGAATTTCTGAAAGCTGACGCCGTTGTTTCAAACGCCGATGTCGCTTGGACATATTTAAATTTAATTCCTGAACGATTTCGCCGCAAATACACAGACAAAAAGGTAAAATCACTGACTTATTCGATGTCGCTGTTTGTCATTTATTTCGGCACGAATCGCAAATACGAAAATATGGCGCATCACGAGATAATTATGGGCAATCGTTATCGCGGTCTGCTCGAAGATATTTTTGTCAATAAAACTCTGGCTGAAGATTTTTCGCTCTATCTGCATCGTCCGACGGCGACCGACAAAAGTTTAGCGCCCGACGGCTGCGATTCGTGGTATGTTCTCTCGCCCGTGCCGCACCTGCAGGCGAAAATTGATTGGGCGACCGCTGCCAAACCTTACCGCGATTCGATTATAAATTATCTTGAAACGAATTATATGCCGGAACTTTCAAAGCATATTGTTTCTGAACATTATATTGACCCGCTGCATTTTGAAGGAACTCTAAACAGCTATCTCGGCAGCGCGTTTTCCGTCGAACCGACACTGTTGCAGTCGGCTTATCTGCGCCCGCACAACAAAAGTCAAGACATTCCAAACCTTTATTTTGTCGGCGCGGGAACGCATCCGGGCGCGGGAATGCCGGGTGTGATTTCAAGCGGCAAGATTGTCGGAAATTTAATCGGAAAAGCCCTCTGATTTTAGATTTTGGATTATCTTTTGAAATGGAACATAATCCTTGAAATTGCCGTAAATTTGTAGGCAATCCAAAATCTAAAATCTAAAATCTAAAATCAAATGTGGTATTGGACAAAAACTTTATTTTTAATTTTAATCGGCGCGGTTGTCGTCTGGCTCGCGTATGAAGTTTTGACGTTTCCGAATATATCGAAACTTCGGACGGAAAATCCGACAACTTCTTCGTTGATTGAATATCGTCTTTCGGAAGAGAAAGCAGGCGGGCAAGAGCCGCACAAATATCAAATCTGGATGCCGATTGAGCAGATTTCGCCTAACTTGCAGCGTGCCGTGCTTGCGGGCGAGGACACGCATTTTTTCCAGCATCACGGCTTCGATTGGGACGCGATTCAAAACGCTTGGGACGAAGCGCAGAAGGAAGGCGAAAAGGAAGCCAAAGAAGAAGGCGATTACGACCCGAACGATTGGATTCCGCCGATGCCGAGTTTTAAGCGCGGCGCGTCAACCATTACGCAGCAGCTTGCCAAAAATCTTTATTTGAGCGAAGAGAGAAATTTTTTTCGCAAAGGGCGCGAAGCCGTTATCACATATTTTCTGGAAAAAGATTTGTCGAAAAAAAGAATTCTTGAGTTGTATTTGAATATTATTGAATGGGGCGACGGAATTTACGGCGCGGAAGCAGCGTCGCGTTATTATTTCAACAAATCGGCGTCAAATTTAACTCCGCAGGAAGCCGCTTATCTTGCGGCGATGATTCCGTCGCCGCTCAATGTTTTTAATCCGAAGAAAAATCCGAAGCGCGTCGTGCGTCGTCAAAAGGTGATTTTGCGCGGAATGAATTTTGTTAAATTGGCTTACTAAAGAAAGAGCCGCGAAAAAGTATAAAAATTCAAAAAGTGATTTTTACGCTCTTTCGCGGTTGTTTTGCGTTCTTGAAAATTAATTAGCGGGTAGTCAGCGCGGCTAATTCCATCGGCGCGCTTGACAGAAAGCGGCGCGGATTTATCGGTTTGTTGTTGAGACGAACTTCAAAATGCAGATGCGCGCCCGTCGAACGACCCGTCGAACCGACAAGTCCGATAAGCTGCCCGCGCTGAACCGCGCTGCCGGCTTGAACTTCAAATTGGGAAAGATGACCGTAGCGGGTTGTCAAACCGTTGCCGTGGTCAATTTCAATCATATTGCCGTAACCGCCTTGCCATTCGGCTTTAAGGACGATTCCGTTGGCTGGCGCGACAACCGTATCGCCTTTTTCGCCGCCGATGTCGAGACCGGGATGAAATTCGTATGAACCGCCGCCGAACGGATTGCGGCGATAACCGAATTCATTATTGATTTTGCCGAAATGCGCCCAAATTGTCGGTAGAAACGCTTGATTTCCGGTTCTTATAATCATCTGAATCTGCGCTTCCAT
The DNA here is from genome assembly GCA_030948995.1 of Acidobacteriota bacterium. Classification (GTDB taxonomy): domain Bacteria; phylum Acidobacteriota; class Blastocatellia; order Pyrinomonadales; family Pyrinomonadaceae. Next base: position 5,824 of record JALYZF010000024.1, on the reverse strand, counting down.
AGAATTTGCCGCAGCTTCGGTTTCAGCGGTCGATAACCCGCGCGCGGATTCTTGTCCGCCGGTGTCGTATGTAATATCTACATCGCTTTCCGGTCGGTCGTAGCTAATTGCTTTGTATTCTGATTTTGGATTGTTTGCGTTTGGAATTGTCGAAGATGTTTGATTTGAAGCGCTTAGTTGAGATTTTGCAAAAGCCGTGTTTTTTTCAAAGCCTGCAAAACCGACGAAAGCAACGGCAAATAATAAAATAAAGCCGACGGCATAAGAATGTAGTTCTTTTGAAACTTCGATCCGATTAAAATAATTTTTTGTTTTGATTGAATTTTGTAAAAGAAAAGTAAAAAGACGATTATTGTTTTTCTGCATTACGCTTGTCTTAAGCTCCTTTTGTATGATTTCGCGCCGACGAATAAATCCTTCAGCACGCGGAATCACGCTAAGCATAGCCTTTTGGCAACTAACGCGAATCCTTAGGGAAAGTTTCGAGCAAAAAGCCAGAAACTTTCTTTGGGGTTGTCAAAATTTTTTGATTAATTCTTTTTGAACGGTGAGAAGAAAGTAACACAAGCCGGCGAAAAGTTCAAACTGTCCCGAACCGAACCTTTTCCGGCTTGCCCGAAAAACTGTTTATTCTTTGGCTTTGCGATTTGAATTGTAGCCGCGCAAAACGGCAAAGCCAACTCCGACAATAACCGCAATAAAAGCTAGAATAACAAGAAATTTAATCGCCATCGTCAGAAAACCGACAAATGCGATTATTTGTTTTAATAACGTAACGATAAGAGCCAAAATGACGAAAACGCTTCCCCATTTTCCCGTAGCTTTTAACCAAATCGGCATAAATCAAACTCCTTACTGAAACAATCGATTTACCAAATGACAATTTTTGAACTTAAAAATGTCATATTTCTATAATACAAAATTTTCTACCTGTTTTTCCACGTCTTAGAGCGAGTTTGGGTAATAAAATCGCTTTGCGTGTCAAAATCCTTGTTACGAAAACTTGCGTCCTCAAAAGTTTCGGCAAAACCGGAAGCCTTTGCAGGGCGCGCAAAATCCGTCCATTTCTTCTCGCTTGTTTTCGGTTTGAAAACATAATCGCGCAGCAGATAAATGCCCAAGCCTATTAGCAAAACGGGCAAAATCCCGCGAATCAAAGAACGTAAATTAAAAAATGTTTGCAGGAAAAATGACGCGCCGAGAAACGTTAGGACGATTCCCCAAAGTTTCGGGTTGCCTGCAAATCTTTGACAGACTATATCCTCTGCTCCGTTTGGCGTAACACCGGAACGTAAAAGCTGCGCCGTCCGCCAAGAATCAAGAGCCGCATATAGCCACATTCCCATAAATCCTAAAACAAAGAGCGGCATTCCGCCGGACAAAATCGCCATTTGGAAAAAGCCGACAAAAACGGCAAAATAAATCAAAGCCTTCGACGTTTGACCGTTGTAGGCTGCGCCGAGTCCGGGGCAAATGAGCGAAAGAACGGCTGCTACAAACGGGGAGGTTTGTCTCTTGATAATCGGCGCGTAAGACGATTGATTAAAATTTCTGAGCAGCTCGACGCCCGACACAATGCAATCTTGACAAAAAGGGAAACCCTTGATGCGATGGTCGCACGCCGGACAGAGCGGCTTTCCGCATCCGTTACAGTTGACGACCGCCACGTTTTGTCCGTGATACGCACAATTCATTACCTTCTTTCCTCGCTGTTGACGTAAGTTCCCTGAATCGGTTCTTGATTTGATTTCGGTTGAGCGTCGCTTGTGCCTAAAACGATTCCCGCGCTCTGCTGGTAAGTTTGCTCGGCAAGCTCAAAACTTTTCTGATAAACGCCTGTAAACGAACTGTCGGCGGAAACCGTTTGACTGAAGAATAACGCGGCGACGAGCAGCATTAAACCGACGGGTGCAAGCTGTGGCAAGGGAATCGGGAAACTAAGCCCGCGAATCCATTCTGCCGCTTTTGTTGTCCAATCAGTTCTGACAGTTTGAATCTCGGTTGTGCCGATTGTCGCCCGTAGAATTTTCGCGTTTAACCCAACGGGAATCGGCAATTCATCCATTTTATATGTGTAACAGGCAGCAATCGAGCGGACGACTTCGCCGGGCAAATCCGTGCATTGTTCGCAAAGTGCGGCGTGGCGTTCCCAACGATGAAAAATCACAGCAGGCAGAAATCCGTCCAAATAATCGGTCAAATACGTTTCAAACTGTCCGCAATCCATCGCCGTCTCCGGCATCGTCATCGAAAATATGCGCGCTTCGAGATGCGTTAGAGAACGCTTTGGCGCGGACATTTCGCGGCAGGTTGCGAGCGCGCCTTTAACTTCATTCAGGAGCGTATGACACAAAGGACAAAGCAAGGCGTGCGCGGCAACAGCTTTGTGCGTCAGTCTGTCGAGGTTTGCGTCCAAATAATCAGTTAAGACTTCCTCAAACTCCGTGCAGTTTATTATTTTTTCGTTTTCATAAGTCATAATGTCTAGGTTAGGAGTTAGGTTCTAGATGATAGGTTAATTGGAATCTAACACCTATTTCCTAATGGCTAATACCTTTTCCTCATATATTCACAACTCTCATTCGTCGCAAAATTTTCGCCAGTTCGATTCGTCCGCGATTGATTCTCGATTTGACAGTTCCTTCCGGGATTTTCAGAACGTCGACAATTTCCTGATAGCTCAATTCTTCGATGTCGCGCAAAATCACGCACGTTCGCAAATCTTCGGGAAGTTTGTCAATTGCTTCCTGCACCTGCGCGCAAAGTTCGCGCCGCTCGATTTCCTTCTGCGCCGTTCCGCCGACAGCGCGCAAATGAAACGTATGCTCTTCGACGTCGTCGGCAAAAGAGTTTTGCGGATTTCGCTGGCGATGCCTGTAATCGTCAATTATCAAATTTCGCGCCAGTCGCATCAGCCAATTTGTCAAATCGCCCTGTTTCGAGTCGTATTGGTCGAGCGTTTTATAAATGCGAACGAAAACTTCCTGCGTCAAATCTTCTGCCGCCTCGACGCTCGACGTAAAACGGTAAGCGAGATTGAAAATCCGGCGCGAAAACGTCGAAACAATTTCTTCCCAAGCCGCGCCGTCGCCTGTCCGACAACGTCTTACAAGGTCTCCGCCCGTTTTTTCCGCTGCTACTTTTAATGCTTCCAACGAATGTTTCTCCAAAAAGCAATGCCCTAAGGTAAAAAGCAACAAAGCGTTACGCCTGCTCTGTCAATAATTTTTTACGAACGAGAAAATGAAAAGTTCCAAAGAATAGTGTTTAAAAAAGCGAGTTTATTTTTCAATCTTAATTCTAGAAAATAAAAAGCGGATGTCGCCTAAACTGAGTAACCGTTTTTAAGTCAAAATTAAAGATTACTTGCCGGTTTTTATGCAATCCAAGCTCTTTCGGCGTTGAATGCATCAGTCTTTTCGGTTGTCGTTGCCGATGGCTTACTGCAAAGTGAATAACCCAAAATAATTAACAAAAAAAGTATAATCAGAGGAACAATCCATTTCATAGGCGAATCGTCATTTGTTAACTCAGCGTCCAAACTGTTCGGCAAATTGCCAATATTTCTATCTAATGGGCTGGCGGCGGAATCGTTAAATTCGCTGGCGGCAGTTCCGACTCGGTCAAATGTTTCGCTGGCTGTCGTCGTGCCGCCGATTCCTGCGGCGTTTATTGCGCCGGCATCGCTTTTGTAGCTGTCGTCCCGCGCCTGTAAATCGTTTTCTTCATCGGGTTTTGAATTATTTATAGACATTTTTCTGCTCCTTCAAGGAAATATGTTAATAGACAATACTTATTTAAAAACTTGTCGCCATTGTTCTCCAGATTTAACCGCTTCGTCAAGTTTTCTTTGCAGTTCGGTTCGTTTATTTTCGATTTCGTCGTCGTCGGATTTTGTTTCAACCTGAATTTGTTCGCCGAAAAACACTTTAGCTCGCGTAAACGGTTTTGGGATTTGCAGTTTGTCCCAACTGTTTAGCGTCCAAAATTTTTCGCATTCGATTACAAACGGGAGAACCGGATTTTCCGTTTTTTTAGCAAGAAGAATCGCGCCCGTTTTAGCGACGTAACGCGCGCCGCGCGGACCATCTACAGTAAAACACATCGGCAGATTTTCCCGCATCAGCCGAATCATTTTCACCAGCGCATTAACGCCGCCGCGCGTCGAAGAACCGCGCACCGCACCGAATCCGAAACGCTGGACGAATCGCGCGATATATTCGCCGTCGAAACTTTGCGAAGCCAGCACGACAATGCCGCGATTTCGCAGAAAATAAACGGACGAAAAAATTCGATTATGCCACGTCGCGTAAATGGGAATCTTGCCGCTTTGCTCGATTTCTTTTAGATTTTCCAAACCTTCAATTTCAAACGAAAGCGTTTTTCCAATCAGTCGAATCAAACAGTAAAAAGCCAAATCAGTTGCGCGAATCAGGAAACGCTGCCGACGCGAATAATCGGCAAGCGAAGCGAATTGATAAATTTTTTCCTTTTTCTGCAACATCAATTAGAAAATAACTAGCAATTCGGGTTATTATTTGCAACAAGGGAACTCCGTTTGTCGTAAATTTTTATGCGGCGCGACGGTTTCAAACACTTCCGACGAACTTCTGACAAATGCAAAGAAAATTTCTTATTATAGACGACCACGACGATTTAAGCAGCGGGTTGAAAACCGAATTTAACAGGCTCGGACACACGGTTGAAACTATCGAGAACCGCGATGAAGCCGTCGAGCTAAACAGAATCAACGATTTCGACGTCGTTATCACCGACCTTGATAACATCGACGCGATTCCCGAAGTAATCGAAGCAGACGAAAAAAGTGATACTTGTCTTCCAGAAATCGAATCGCACAAACCCGCCGAACATATCCGCGCTTTCAAAGTTTGCGCCACCAGTTTTAACCGCGAAAATTTCAACGAAGAAGAATTAAAAAATATTTTTGAAATAATTTTAAATTACAAAGCAAAATTCGTTGACCAAATCGAGCGCATCAAAGATTTGCGCGAAAAAATCGAATTCGAGTTTCCGAGCGCGCTTTCATTGATGCATTCAATTCTTGAATATCTGACAAGGCGAGTCGAGAAAATCGGCGTTGTCAACGGCGAAAACTCACACCTTTTTATTGCTTTGGACGAAGCCTTTGTCAACGCCGTCAAACACGGAAATAAATTCGACTCGCAAAAAAATGTGCGAATCGCGGCGGAAATTTCCAACAAAGAAGCGCGTTTCACCTTTGAAGATGAAGGCGACGGCTTTGATGTCGCCTCGATTCCAGACCCGCGCGACCCGGAAAATCTTTTCAAAACCAGCGGGCGCGGCGTGCTTTTAATTCACAATATTATGGACGAAGTTCATTACAACGAACGTGGAAATAAGCTGGAAATGATAAAGAAAAGCGAGAATCAGGAAACGTCTGAAAAACAATAGCTGTAGATGAAAGTTACAATCGGACAAATCAACACGACAAACGGCGACATTGAAGGAAATGTCGCTAAAATTTTGGGGGCAATCGAAAAGGCTAAAACTGATGGCTCGGATTTGATTGTTTTCCCCGAAGTTGCTACGCACGGTTATACTTCATTCGATTGGTTTCTCGACCAGGACATTATCGAAAATGTCGGCGATTGTTTGCCGAAAATTATCGCGGCGACGCAGGGAATTACGGCGGTTGTCGGAACTGTCCGCAAAACCGAAAACGCAAACGGGCGAAAATTATTTAATTCCGCAGCCGTTATCCGCGACGGCAAACTTCTTGGATTTGCCGACAAAACTTTGCTTCCCGAATACGACGTTTTCGACGACCCGCGCTATTTCGAGC
>JALYZF010000020.1 GCA_030948995.1 Acidobacteriota bacterium | reverse complement strand
CTTTTACGCCTGCGACAAATGTTGCGCCGAACAACGCGGTCGGCGACGGAGTAGCGGCAAACTTTGAGGGATTCTTAAACCGTTTTCCTTATTTGAACACGCCGAATGCTGGCAACACGCCGCGACCAGTAGATTTTCCGGCAGCGCAGACGCAAGCGTTCGGATTGCCGATTGTCGATGGAAACGGCAAGTTAATTAAAATGCTCGGCAGCAACTCCAGAGCTGCGAGATAACCAATAAACCTTTCAGGCGGAAATTCAATTCTGCCTCGAATTTCTTGATTTCTTTCAGAAAGACTTGTTAATCTTTTTGAAACAAATTTTATGAGTTCTATTTTAGTTTGGCTTTTATAAAAGCCAAACTAAAATAGAACTCAAAATTATTAAAAGGCTTTTGCTTTTTGATTAATGTTCTTTTGGAACAGGAAAATGAAACCGCGAAATTTTATTTTATTCAGTTTATGTCTGGCGCTGGCTGCGTTAGCTAATTCAGCTTGCATCGAACAAAAATCGAGCGTGGCTATAGCTTCTCCAAACGTTGCCGCCGAAACTTCTTCGGCGACAGATGCGCGGATTCAAAAGGCGCTAAAAATCATTGAACAAAATCCCAATGCCGCCTCAGGCTACAATAATCTTGCCGTCGCATATATTAAATTGGCGCGTGAAACGGGTGATTTCAGCTTAAACTCGAAAGCCGAAACCGCGCTCGCCCGCTCGTTTGAAAACGAACCCGACAATTTTAACGCGCTCCGGCTCAAAGCGTCGCTTAATCTAACGTTTCATCGTTTTCAAGACGCTCTGGAACTCGGCACTCGGCTGCAGAAAGACAATCCGAACGATTTTTTTGTTTACGGAGTTTTGACGGACGCGAATGTCGAACTCGGAAATTACGCCGAAGCGGTCGAAGCGGCACAGAAAATGGTTGATTTGCGCCCCGGAATGGAATCTTACAGCCGCGTTTCTTACGTTCGCTCGTTATACGGCGACCCGAAAGGCGCGATTGAAGCGATGAGTATGGCGGCGCACGCCGCCGACCCGATGGAAAAAGAGGCGCAGGCGTGGTGTTTGGTTCATCTCGGCGATGAATTTTTCAAAACCGCAAATTACGCCGAAGCCGAAAAACAATACGACGCAGCGTTGAAAGTTTTTCCCGATTATTATTTAGCTTTAGCCGGAAAGGGACGCGCCCGCGCCGCGCAAAATGATTTCGAGGCGGCAGCAAAATTTTTGACCGAGGCGAATAACCGCGTTCCGAATGTCGAAAACGTTATTTTTCTCGGCGACGTTTATTCAAAAATCGGAAAAACCGAAGAAGCCCAAAAGCAATATAATTTGGCGCAGTTTATCGAACAGCAGTTCGGTAATATCGACCAGCGTCGTCTCGCGCTTTTGTGGGCAGACCACGATACAAAACTTGACGAGGCTTTAACGATTGCTAAAAAGGAACACGAAAATCGAAAGGATATTTTTACGGCTGATATTTATGCATGGTGTCTATATAAAAAAGGACAGTTTCAGGAAGCAAAAAACGTGATGACGGAAGCGATGCGCCTGAATACAAAAGACGCGCGGATTTTCTACCACGCCGGAATGATTGAAAAGGAACTCGGCAATAAAAAAGCCGCCGCCGATTTACTGCAAAAAGCCGTCCAGACAAATCCGTCTTTCGACGTTTTCCAAGCCGAAAACGCGAAAGCGGCGTTGCAACAATTAAAATAGTTTTTTAAAGAATTTAGAGTCGGAATCCGAATGCCTAAAAATCAACCAATCAAACCTTGGCGTTCAGGCTCCGGCTCTAAATGCCTGCGTTTTTCATTTTTGAGAATATGCGAATGAAATTTTTTCCGATTACCGCGCTTTTAATTTTCGTATTTGCCGCTTTTGCGGCGGCGCATCCTTTGGGAAATTTCAGCATCAATCAGTATTCGCAAATCGAAGTCGAAAAATCGCAAGTTAAACTGCATTCGGTTTTGGACATTGCGGAAATCCCGACTTTTCAAGAATCGCAAAACATAGATACGAACAAAGACGGCGCGTTGTCTGAAGATGAACTAAACGCTTACGCCGAAAAAATCACGCCAAGCTATGTTGCCAATTTGCAGCTTTCGGTTGACGAGCAAACAATTCTGCTTCGCCCGACAGCAAAAAAAATCGGTCTAAACACGGGCGCGGGAAACTTGCCGACGATGCGCGTCGAATGGGATTTAACCGGCGATTTATCCGGTTTTGAAATAGACGCCGTGCATCGCTTAAAATTTGAAAATAAAAATAACGCGGAACGAATCGGCTGGAACGAAATCGTCGTCGGGCGCACGAGCGGCATTAACATTTTCAACAGCACGGCATTCGGCAGCGGCATTACCAACGAACTCAGAGCATATCCGAGCGAATCAATCAACGCGCCGCTCACCGAACGCGCCGCCGAATTTTCTTTTACAACCGCGCCGCTTGCGGCTAACGCGAAACCTCTGCAAAACCGCGACGGACACATAAGCGCGCCGGTTGAAAAAGACAGATTTGCCGAACTTATCGCCGTGCCGGAAATCACGCCGACGATTATTCTGCTCGGACTTCTCGTGGCATTCGGTTTGGGCGCAGCGCACGCTCTTTCGCCAGGACACGGAAAAACGGTAGTCGGCGCATATCTGGTCGGCTCGCGCGGAACGTTCAAACACGCGCTATTCTTAGGCGCGACTGTAACAATTACGCATACTTTGAGCGTTTTTGCGCTCGGCATTATCGCGTTTTTTGCTTCAAAATATATTCTGCCTGAGCGCTTTGTGCCTTTTCTAAGTTTTGTTTCCGGCTTGATGGTTTTCTTTATCGGCTTGACGCTTTTCAAGAACCGTCTTTTCTCCGCTTTAGGCTATAAATCAAGCGAACATTCCGCGCAGAATCTATCTGAGGAAGAAGAAGGACATTCTGAAATCGACGATTTAAATATTCAAGATTCTCAAAAGGGTTTAACTCATACGCACGGCGGTTCGACGCACACGCACCTGCCGCCAAAAAAAATCGGCTGGCGCAGTCTGATTGCACTCGGTGTTTCGGGCGGTTTAGTTCCCTGCCCGTCGGCTCTAGTGCTGATGCTATCGGCGGTTTCCTACAACCGCATCGGCTATGGATTAATTTTAACTCTTGTCTTCAGTTTCGGCTTGGCGGCGACTTTAACCGGCGTTGGACTCGTATTTTTATATGCCGGAAGAATGTTCAATAATCCGACTTTGAGCGGCAATCGCTTTGTCAAAGCTCTGCCTGTTTTCAGCGCATTCGTTATCACCTGCGTCGGCGCGGTTATTTGTTACAACTCAATAATGTAATCCGTTTTTCGCAAAAGATTTTGCAAAAGGTTTGTAAAGGAATTTTATGCTGCGGCTTTCTGTATAAGTGGCATTTCACTCCAAGTTTTACCTTCTAGAAGTCGCCCCGTTTTCTTTTTATTAACGCCGCCCCATTGTTTGAAGAAGAAAGCTACATTCGCTCGAAGACATTGTTCACGAATATCAATTACCCAATCTTCTTTAATCGGACGCGCGCCGTAGCCGCTTTCGCCGCCGACAATTACCCAATCAATCTTCCGCAAATCAAGATTTTTCAAAGCGCCGAGCAACGGTTCTAAAGATAAAAATTTTACTTTTGCGCCCGTTTCTCTTAAATCATCAATTCTATGCGTATATTTTTGACTTTCAACCGAAACGCCCATCCAAATATTCGGCGACCATTCAAGCTCACAACTCAATTCCGCTAATCTATCGGCACGCTTTGTTAAGACTTGAAACCGATGCCAAGACGCGCGCTTCATTACGTCAAAAACTTGCTGTATATATTCAAGCGGAACGTCTTTATGAAAAAGGTCGCTCATCGAATTTACAAAAATCGTTTGCGGCTTTTTCCAACTGAGCGGAAGTTTAAGCATGTGCGGTTGCAAAGTCAGTTTAAAGCCGTTTTTATAATTGGCTTGTCCCATTGCCTTTAAGCGTTTAGACAATCTTTCGGCATAGCAATGTTTACAGCCCGGACTGATTTTGTTACAGCCAGTTACCGGATTCCAGCTACTCTCTGTCCATTCTATCGGTGAATTTATTGCCATTTTTATCCCAAATAAGTTAAAGGTTCGGTGTCATTTATTCTCTTTTTTCCGTGAGATGCCCGCAACTTACCTAAATCAATAAACTCTTTAACCACAGCGTTGTAATCTTTATTATGAAATTGAGCAAAATGTTTGAAAATCAGGTTATGTTTAATGTGTCCTCTGTTTGTTTTAGAATTATTTTCCAAAAAATTCTTAACGAGAGAATATAATTCTTTTCTACGGTTTCCAGTCTCGTCGCCAAATGTGGCTGAATATAATGGTAAACTGTCAGAAAAATAATCTTCCAACATAGAGTTTTCTTCTTCAAAAATAAAATCGTTCATAAGAAAAACTCCGTCATTGTGTCGTGTGCAGTATATTAAATGATATTTCGTCGGTTTTCCGAGTGATTCACGAATTTGATAGGTAACAACTGCATAACCGAACTTTGCTAAATTTTCTATATAAAGAGAAAGTAAAAATTCTTGCTTTTCTTGTGTTGAGAAATTTCCAGACTGATATTTTTCGAGCCAATCTTCTCGACCAATTATGTCGGAAACATTTTGAATGTTTGTCGGAATTGACTTAACCGTTTTCGGATTATCACTTTTTGATTGTGCGGCATCGGCAATTCGCTGTAGTCCGTCAGTATCAAAGTTTATAATTAACTCAGTCGCAGATTGACTTCTTTTTAAAATCGGTAACAAATGATAAAAATGCACAGCGGTTGGTACAAACGGATCAATAAAAAACAAAGCAGGTGCATGCCCAATTTTTGAAAGAATTTCAGGAACGGCTTCACCGAATCTCTTGTTTACATTTACGACAATACCTTTTTGAATCCAATTTTGAGTTAAGTTTTCTAAAGATAAAAAGTTTTTTGTATCAGGCTCTACATTAACAATTTTGAAAACGACAGGAGTTTGCCACTGAGAACATTCATCGGAAAGTTTTGCCAACAATAAAGGCGAACCTTCTTTTCCATCTTCATATTTTGCAGCACCAGCGAAACAATCTATACAGAAGATTTCTCTATTTTGAGTTATTGAAGCAACTTTTGCACTAAAGGGTTTTAAGTATTTACCTAGAAGCCGGTGCTTACGTTCAGACCAAGGTTTGAGATATTGGAAGAATTCATCTTTTTTCATAGTTGTCGAATGAGTGAAACGAAAATTTACAGATGAAATTTTTACAAAAACATCTTAACAGAGAATTTCCGAAAAATCACCTAGATTTTTAAAGCAGGTGCGTTATATTAAGAATAACCAAAAAAAGGAAACAAAAAGCAAAATGATTAACTTCGATTCGGAAATTTGCGTTGATTTCCAAAGTGCAAGTTCGCGCGAATGGCTTGAGACAAACGGTATCGGCGGTTTTTCGTCTTCAACCGTTTCGGGCGCAAACACGCGCCGTTATCACGCGCTTTTAATTGCCGCAACCAAACCGCCGCTCGGAAGATTAGTATTGCTTTCCAAGTTTGAAGAAACACTTTTTTTAAACGGCAACCGATACGAGCTTTCCGCCAATCAATATCCAAATAAAATTTATCCTGACGGTTTTAAATACTTAAAGAATTTTCGCCTTGCGCCTTTTCCCGTTTGGACTTTTGAAATTGAAGGCATTGAAATTGAGAAGAAGATTTTTATGGCTTACGGCGAGAACACGACTGTCGTCGAATTCAAAGTTCAAACTTCAAACTTCAAAGTCGAATTGGAATTAAAGCCGCTTGTCGCTTTCCGGGATTATCATAGTTTGCGACGCGAAGACGCAAATTTTAACGGCAGTTTTGAAAGTTCAAAAAATCAAGTTTCGATTCAGCCTTACGCGGAAATGGCTGCGCTTTTTTTCACGCACAACGCGCAGTCGGTTGAAAAGCAGGGCATTTGGTATCGAAATTTTGAATACGCGATTGAGCGAGAGCGTGGCTTTGATTACCGCGAAGATTTGTTTCAGCCTTTTAGTTTGAAATTTGATTTGAGCCAAACGGCGACCGTCATTGCTTCAACCGAACCGCAAACAGTTTCTGACGCGCGAAAATTTGAAGAAAGCGAAATCGAACGACGCGAAAATTTAATAAAAACAGCAAAAGCAACCGATGATTTTACCGAACAACTTGCCGTCGCTGCCGACCAATTTATTGTTTCGCGCGGCAGTGGGAAAACCGTAATTGCCGGTTATCCGTGGTTTTCCGATTGGGGACGCGACACAATGATTGCTCTTAATGGCTTAACTTTAGCAACAAATCGCGCGGAAATTGCAAAAAGTATTTTGCTCGAATTTTCGCTGCACATATCCGAAGGAATGTTACCGAATCGTTTTCCCGACGCCGGGGAAATACCTGAATACAACACGGTTGACGCGACGCTTTGGTATTTTGAGGCAATTCGCGCTTATGTAGAAAAAACCGGAGATTATAAATTTGTCGAAAAAAGCCTTTACGAAAAACTCGTCAATATTATTTTGTGGCATTTTCACGGAACGCGCTACGGAATTCGCGTTTGCGAAGACGGCTTGCTTTACGCGGGCGAAACGGGCGCGCAACTGACTTGGATGGACGCGAAAATCGGCGATTTTGTCGTTACGCCGCGCGCGGGTAAAGCCGTTGAAATTCAAGCGCTCTGGTTTAACGCGCTGAAAATTATGGCGGATTTTGCGAGGCGCTTCAGCGACGAAATTGATTGCGAAAAATATCTGGAAACGGCGGAAAAGGCAAAGCGAAGTTTTAATGAGATTTTTTGGAATGATGCGGAAGAATGCTTATACGACGTAATTGACGGCGAAGAAAAAGATGCTTCCGTTCGACCGAATCAAATTTTTGCGGCGAGTTTGCCAAATCAAATTTTGGATATGGACAAAGCGCGAAAAGTCGTTGAAAAAATTGAAGTAGAACTGCTCACGCCTTACGGCTTGCGCTCACTTTCGCGGAAGGATTTACGCTATTGCCCGCATTACGTCGGCTCGCCGTTTGAGCGTGATTCAGCGTATCATCAAGGCACGGTTTGGGCATGGCTCACGGGAGCGTTTGTTGATGCTTATCGCAAAGTTTACGCAAATGAAGACGAGACGGAAAAGCGCGTTAATGAAATTTTAAGCGGCTTCAAAAATCATTTATACGAAGCAGGCGTCGGGCAAATATCCGAGATTTTCGACGCCGACCCGCCTTTTAATCCACGCGGATGTTTCGCGCAGGCATGGAGCGTTGCGGAGGTTTTGCGCGTTTGCATCAAAAAAAATTGAGTTTTTTATTTAACTGTTATTTCTCTCGGCTCCATCACAAAAATTTGATACGAAGCAATAATCGCCTGACCTTGCATCATACCGCCAATGCTCTGGCATAAACCGATGCTCGTATTTAGAAGCGCTGGAACGCCTTTAATTATAAGATAAACCGACGGCGAAACCCAAGTAACGTTAAAGCACGGACTCGGATTGTCGCCGATGGCAAACGGGCAACCGGCAACTAAATACTGGTCGGTTAAAAGCATAGGTAATGCTCCGTTTATCACGTAATCTGAAACGGTCCGCGGAATGTGCGTAACAACTCCGCCGTGCGGACAAAGAATCACGCTGGAAGTCGTTAAAATATAAGCAGCCATCAAAACTCTCCTCCAAGTTTTAATTTTTGTTGAGACGCGGGCGGATAGAGGTTTTTGCTTTTATAAGGATTTACCGAGTATTGTCGAATTTTTGCGCTTGCAAGATTCTGTATGCTTCCGAACGCGACAAGCCGAATTCTTTCGCCGCTTTTTTCAGTGCGAGTTTGCGGTCTAAGCCTTCTTTTTCTAATTCTTCAACACGCGAAGCGATTGTCTTTGAACTTTGAACTTTGAACTTTGAACTTTGAATTTCTTCGCGGTCAACGACTAGAACAATTTCGCCTTTAACCGTATTTTGCGAAAACTTTTCCGCCAATTCTTCCAAACTTCCCAAAACGATTTGTTCGTGAAGTTTCGTAATTTCGCGCGCGACGGCGGCTTTTCGGTTTTGTAAAACTTCCAAACAATCAATTAAACTTTTTGCGATTCGGTGCGGCGTCTCGTAAAAAACGAGCGTCGCTCGTATAGCTTTTACTTCTTCAAGACGTTTTCGCCTTTCGTTTTTTTTTGACGGTAGAAAACCGCCGAAGAAAATCGAATCAGTCGGCAAGCCTGAGATAATCAAAGCATTGACAAATGCAACTGCACCCGGAATTGCCGTAACGCTCGCCCCGATTTCATGCGCCTTTTGCACAATTACCAACGCCGGATCGCAAATCGCGGGCGTTCCGGCGTCCGATACAACGGCGATTGATTTTCCCTGTTCGAGTAGTTTTGCAAATTCTTCCGCTCTCTCTTTTTCGTTGTGTTCGTGATAGGAAACGAGTTTTTTTTTAATGCCGAAATGATTAAGAAGTTTTCCGCTATGGCGCGTGTCTTCGCAAGCGATGATGTCAACCGTTTTTAATGTCTGCAAAGCGCGCTCGGAAATGTCGGCGAGATTTCCGATTGGCGTGGCGACAAGATAAAGCGTTCCGAACATAAAAATAAAAAGACGGCGCAAGTTTATCACGCGCCGTCTGTCGTTAGAAAATTACGTCAAAATTCTCGCCGAAAAATCTTTACTTTTCGGTAATCGAAGCGTCCAGAATTTCTAGACATTGAACCTAAAATTTACGATGTCGCCTTCCTGCATCACGTAATCCTTGCCTTCGAGCCTCGTCAAGCCTTTCTCTTTTGCTTCTTTTTCAGAGCCTGCGCCGATTAAATCATCGTAGGAAACAATCTCTGCGCGAATAAAACCGCGTTCGATGTCCGAATGGATTTCACCCGCCGCCTGCGGCGCTTTCGTGCCGATTGGAATCGTCCACGCGCGAACTTCTTTTTCTCCGGCGGTTAAAAACGACATCAAGCCGAGCATTTTGTAAGCCGATTTGATGAGTTTATCAACGCCGCTCGACGTTACACCGACATCAGCCAAAAATTCTTTGCGTTCTTCTGGTTCGAGAGCTACAAGTTCTGCTTCTAGTTTCGCACAGATTATTACAACTTCGGCATTTTCCTTCGCCGCGTGTTCTTTAACAGATTGGACGTGCTTATTCGCGTCCGGGTTCAGTAAAGTTTCTTCGTCAACATTCGCCGCATAAATCGTTGGCTTTGTCGAAATTAAAAAGAATTGTTTCGCAATCAATTGTTCTTCTTTTGATAACTCGACGGCGCGCGCCGGTCTGCCTTCTTCAAGTGCGGGCAGAATTTTTTCAATCACTTCAATTTCAGCTTTGGCAATTTTGTCGCCCGCGCGCGCGCCTTTCTGCGCTTTATCACGTCGTTTTTCGATTGAAGCCAAATCAGCTAAAGCCAGTTCGATTTGAATAGTTTCAATATCACGAATCGGATTAACCGAGCCTTCGACGTGAACGATATTTTCATCTTCAAAACAGCGCACGACTTGAATCACGGCGTCGGTTTCGCGGATGTTTGCAAGGAATTGGTTGCCCAAACCTTCGCCTTTCGACGCGCCGCGCACAAGACCTGCAATGTCAACAAATTCGACTGTCGCAGGAACGACCTTTTGCGCTTTGTTCATCTTTTCCAAAACCGGAAGACGCTCGTCCGGCACGGCGACGACACCGACGTTCGGCTCAATCGTGGCAAACGGATAATTGGCGGCGAGCGCATCTTCTGCGGCGGTCAGCGCGTTAAAAAGTGTAGATTTTCCGACGTTCGGCAGTCCGACGATTCCGGCTTGTAGCATAAAAATTAATCAAAGTTTAAGGCTTAAAATTCAAAGTAAAAGCAAAACAAGCATTTTAACTTGTCAGCGCGATTTTGAGAAATGCAGAAAATGTGGCTTAATTTTGTTGAAGATTTTAACCATTCAAAACTCAAATGACCGAAGAACAAATCATCAAACATTTTAGGGAAACCAACGCGCTTCTTGAAGGACATTTTATTTTATCGAGCGGCTTGCACAGCGCGAAATATCTGCAATGTGCGCTGGCTTTGCAGTATCCAAAAGACGCTGTGAAATTCGGACGTGCAATCGCCGAACAGTTTGTAAATGAAAAAATAGATACGGTCGCCTCGCCCGCAATCGGCGGTTTGATAATCGGTTTCGCCGTCGCGCAAGCCTTAAACGTTCGCTTCGTCTGGACGGAGCGCGAAAACGGCACAATGACTTTGCGGCGCGGTTTTACGGTTAAAGAAAACGAGCGAATTTTAGTCGTCGAAGACGTTATCACAACCGGCGGCTCGACGCGCGAATGTATCGAAGCGTTAGAAACGAGAGGCGCGAAAGTTACAAACGCCGCTTCGATTATTGACCGCTCAAACGGCAAAGCCGATGTCGGCGTTCCGCGAATTGCGCTGGCAAGTTTAGATGTTCCAAGCTATACGCCCGAAGCGTGTCCGATGTGCAAACAAGGTGAAGTTGCAGTAAAGCCCGGCAGTAGAGTTTCAAAATGAATTTTAAGTTGTTGATTCAATACGACGGCACGGATTTTCACGGCTGGCAGGTGCAGGAAGGACAGCGCACCGTTCAGGGCGAACTTGAAAGAGTCGTCGGAATGCTCGAAGACGCTAAAGTCCACGTTGTCGGCTCTGGCAGAACGGACGCAGGCGTTCACGCCGAAGGTCAGATTGCCAATGTTCGCTTGAATCGCTCGTTTACACCGGATAAATTGCGGCTGGCGATTAACGGAAATATGTGGCGCGATATGCGCGTTATCCGCGCCGAAAAATGCGCGGACGAATTTCACGCGCGCTTTTCTGCGAAAATTAAAACCTATGTTTACCGCGTCGTCAACGCGCCCGTTATGTCTCCTTTCTGGCTGCGTTACGCGCATCACGAAGCGCGTCCTTTGGATGTCGCTAGAATGAACGATGGGGCACGTTTATTCTTAGGCGAACACGATTGGCAGGCGTTTTCTTCGGCGCGTTCCGACGTAGAAAACCGCGTGCGGACGGTGATGAATTTTTCCGTCGAATCTTTTTGGGACGTGCGCGCGGGCGCTGCGATTATCGAGTTTCGCATCGCGGCAAACGGTTTTCTGCGCTATATGGTGCGCTCGATTGTCGGCACGATGTTAGAGGTCGGGCGCGGCGAAAAAGATTTTGATACAATTCAGACGGCAATCGTCTCTGGCGACCGCGATTTGGCGGGACAGACTGCGCCCGCAAACGGATTGACGCTGCTCAAAGTTGATTACTAAATAAAATGCCGATTTATCACATCGTTCTGCCCGAAGTTTGGGGAAAATTTAAAGATGAAAAATCTTTCGAAGCCGAAAGTTTGAAGACGGAAGGCTTTATTCATTGCAGTTTCGCCGCGCAAGTCGAAGCCGTTTTGCAAAGGTATTACAAAGG
>JALYZF010000014.1 GCA_030948995.1 Acidobacteriota bacterium | reverse complement strand
TCGTTTCGTCGTAAAAATCGAATGAATCGAAAGCGTTCCTTCATTGAAATACCAGAGCGCGAATGTTGCGGCGAGCGCGATTGTAAAAATAATCGTGCTGGCTTCGAGCGGAAACTTCAGACTGTCGAACTCAAAGCAGTCGTCTGTGCAATGAAACCCGACGCGGCGGTTTGCAAACGGGAGGACAAATAAAATGAATAAAATGAAACAGATAATTTTAACCGTTATGTTTTTGGAGGTTGTAAGAAATTTTGTGTAATTCAAATTTTATAAAATAAGGAGAGTTACACGATGACAATCAGAAAAGAGATTTTAGACGAACTGATTCGGGATTATAAGAATCTAGAAGATTTGCTTGGCGAGAACGGGCTTTTGAAACAATTGACCAAGGCACTGCTCGAGCAGCGATGAACGCGAAGCTGACGCACGAGCTGTGCTTTGAGAAGAACAACAAAGCTGCCGTCAAAGAGAATGGCAATCGCCAAACGGAACTTCAGCGAACACGGTCAAATCAAAGCACGGCGAGATTGAGCTGGATGTTCCGCGCGACCGGCAATCAGAGTTCGAGCCGGTCATCAGGAAACATCAGATTTAGCTCTTCGTTATCTATTATTGATGCATCATTACAGCTAATTATTTCGATTTACCTTTGCCTTTGCTGTTTTCCGTTTGGGATAACGCGCTCCCGGCAGCCGTTTTACTTTTGTCGCCGGAATAACCTCGGCATCGGAATCGGCAATGTAATTACCGGCATCGAAGTTCCGCATATTATTGTCAGCGGCAGATTGGTTTATGCCTAAAGGTTTATTGAAAACCCGTTAAGATAAGCAGTCGAAAAGAGCATGGCGGGCAAACTTTCCGATTGGACAATTGAATGCGGCGAACCGAAATCGGCTGCAATCGGCGGAGCTTTGGAAGTAGCGGTTGAAGAATTTCTAATAAGACGGTCTTATTTCTCAAATGAATTAATACAAGTCCTAAAATGAAAACTTTCTCGCCATTAGAAATTTCTGAAGTCGAAGAAGACTTAAAATTTCTTAATAGCGCTCCAGCGGCTCATCGCCACAACCCATCAAAACGGCTGGCGGCAGTTCTGGTATAGCGAACTGTATGCGTGATGTTTTTATGTCCCAGATAATCTTGTATAAGACGAGTGTCGTAACCTTTGTTTGCCAGAAAATATCCGGTCGAGTGCCGGAGCATATGCGGATTAACATCGAATTTTAATTTTGCCCGCTTCCCTGTTTGCGTTACGAGATAATTTACTGCCTGTCTCGTGAGCGGTCCGCGCTCGCTCAGGAATAAATAATTGGTATTTGCATTCGGATAATCTTCACGCTCCCTGAGCCAAGCTCTAACCGCTCGCATCTCGTCGCCTTCAATTGGCTGGTGAGTTGATAAACTTCCCTTCACTCGCCGAACAAAAAGTCTTCCCGTCTCCGTATCCAAATCTTTAAGGCGAATGTCAATCAATTCAGAAACCCGGAGTCCGTGACGGTAAGCGGTGAGCATCAGACAGAAATCTCGAACCGAATGTCTTCCCTTCCGGGCAGCATCCAAAAACTTTTTCATTTCCGATTCGGTCAGGAAATTTTTAGCGTGCGAATCAATCGCTTGGTTTACAGATTTTTGGTTGTTTTGATTTTCGGAATTTTCAATCTTTTCGTTAGTAGATTTTTTAGGCATTTTTTCGACTCTTTACATTACGAGTATCGGCGAGCGGTTTTTCGCATCGCTCAGACTCAATGGTTTATTATAGTCGAAAATGCGGACTCTTTACAAAAGAGTCATTTTGTGTGCCGGGTCAATGTCATTGTGCGACAGCTAGACGCGGATTTTACCCATTTGAATTTCTAGCCGGAAAAAGCCTTTTTGAAACCTTCCTGCATCATTGCAGTCGAAGATTCGGCATAAATCTGTGTCGTCTCGATTTTGGAATGACCCAAGAATTTTTGAATCTGCTCGAGCGGCATTCCTTTTTCGAGTAACAAAGTAGCGACCGTGTGCCTGAGTAAGTGGGGATGAACTTTCTTTTTAATGCCCGCTTGCTCTGCCGTTTCTTTAACGATTTGCTGAATGCGCCGGGCGGTAAATTTAGTATGGCGATTGCTTTCAAAGATATACCCTGTTTGACGCGAGCCAAGATGGGTTTTCAGTTCCTGCGCCAGCTCCGGCAGCACTGGCACGTAACGGCTTTTGCCGCCCTTGCCTTTTTCAATCAAAATCATCTGTTCGTCGAAGAATAAATCACTCACTTTCAAAGACACGAATTCGGAAACTCTAGCTCCGGTCAAGAAAAGCGTTTTCAAGAGAAGCCCATTATTGCCGGCTTCGCGGTAGGCTTGAGCAATAAGTTTTTGCTCTTCATCACGGGAAAGACGGTGAACGACCGTTTTACGAATCGCAGCTCTTTTAATTTTCAATTGGCGGCGAACTTCCTTTCCGACGTAACCGGCTTGATCATAAGTTAAATGATGTTTACGCCAGAGTTTGACGGTAGCAGAAATTAGTTCTTTGAGTTCTCCGTTTGGCTGAACTTTTGTAGATGACGCGACAGTTTTAGTTTTCGACATAAAATCAATGGATTTCGCTTTTGCGAATGAAGTGCGAAATAACTGTTGATTTTATATCAAAACAGAAATGAAAAGAAGTGCAGAAGGCGGAAAAGATTTCGCTCTTTAAGCATTAGGCGAAATTCTTTAGTCAACAGTTTTTTGGTAATTTGTTCGGATGAGGGAAAATGACGTTGCTATCAGCAAGCAGACAAAAGATAACAAAACCGAAT
Organism: Acidobacteriota bacterium; assembly: GCA_030948995.1. Taxonomy (GTDB): domain Bacteria; phylum Acidobacteriota; class Blastocatellia; order Pyrinomonadales; family Pyrinomonadaceae. The sequence continues at coordinate 10,714 of JALYZF010000014.1, read as the reverse complement.
TCCGGTTGCAAGCCGTTTTTGAAATGCTCAAAGGCAAGAGCGTTAAATCAGTTTCGGAGAGATTCGGCATTTGCCGCAGCACACTTTATCAATTACATCGGCGAGCAATTATTGTCGTCCGCCGCGAAATCGAAAATCCTATCGAAAGAAAAACTCCCGCTCACAACCGGCTGCCGCTGGACGAAGAAAACAAAGCGGTCAGATTGTGCGAACGTCATCCGACTCTAAGTTCTTACCAAATTAGCCGGAAACTTCAGCAGCTCGAAAATGAAGCGATCAATCCGAAAACCATTCAGCGAATCAGAAAACGCAATTGCTTGCCGCGCGTTCCCAAAAGAGTTGTGCCTAACTTCAAAGCCCATCGTTTTGCCGCAGATGAGAAAACTTTTATCCGGCAAAAGATAAAAGACAAATTGTTTTTGGGCGGCGAACGACTGGCTTGGGATTTACGAAATCAATACGGAATCCGCATTAGTGCTTCGACGGCAAAAAGGATCAAGCAAAGTATTCTTCGTGAACTTAACCCGCCGGCACCAAAACCGAACTGGTGTTTTTATCAAAGAGGTCATCCGCATCGGCTATGGCACGGCGACTTGATGGAAAAAGTAACTCTGACTGACGAAGACCGCACTGCTTTTCAATTAACCTTGCTTGACGACTATTCGCGCGCTTATGTTTTCTGTGATTTGTTCCGGGAAGTGACTGTCAACACGACTATTCAGGCAATGATCACAGCAATGCGAAAATATCAAACGATTCCGCAAGCGATTGTTTTTGACAACGGTTCATTCTTCAAAGGCAAACTTCTACAGGAGTTTTGCCGGCGATTAAATATCCGGCTGATTCACACCGCCGTTCACCATCCGCAAACCAACGGCAAATTGGAGCGCGCCTTCCGCGACGATATGAATGAATTCTACAAGCGTTTCGACCGCTGGATATTTCATCCGTTGAAAAAGAATTTGTCTGATTATGTGGATTACCGCAACCGAATTCGCGGACATTACGCGCTTGGAGGGAAACCGTCCGCCACCAGATTAAATGAGCAGGATTATTTCGCTTCATCAAAGATTCATCATAACCTTGAAAAATTCGCTTGGTGCGAGCGTCCGTCCAAAAAAGTCGGAACGGACGGCTTACTGCATTTTAACCGGCGAAAAGTTTATATCAATCCGAAAATTACGGGGCAAAAAATAAGAATCGTTGAAACGCTCGACGGCTTAGAAGCCGAAGACAGTGCGGGTAGATTTTATTCTCTCGCCGATTACAAAACTAGGATTTGTCGCCCGCTGGAGAAATTCGTCTGCGGTGCTTGGATTAAAGACACTAATACTTACCGTTTCAAACCAATTCGCCAGTCGAAAAGAATGAGTGCGAGAAATCAAATGTTAAGAGTTGAGACGACCAATAAGGCTAGTGTTGATCGAGATTCAAACGATAAAAATTGTTTGCATTTGGCTGTCGCATAGCAACATTGACCCGGCACACAAAAGGGTCATTTTGTAATGAGTTCAAAGAATTAATTTTGTAAAAAATTCTGTTCACAACCGCTGCTTGTAATTCTAATAGATTTCTTCCAATTTCCCTCCTCCAAAAGCTACAAGTACTCAGATAAATTTTTTCTTGACATCCATTTAAATTAGAATTATTCTAACTCAAACTTCAGTCAGTAAAAGACGTAATGAAAGAAATCGAGGATTTAGCACTAACGAAACAGCGCCAGACCGTTCTCCGAGTAATTAGAGAATCGGATAAGCACCTGACGGCAAACGAGGTCTTTGATGACGCCCGTCGGCTGTTGCCTGGTATTTCGTTCGCAACCGTTTATAATTCTTTGAATTACCTGAAAAATAAGGGATTGATCGGCGAGATCAAATTCGGCACGGACGCGAATCTTTACGACCGCAAATTGACCAGGCACGACCACGCGCTCTGTAATAGCTGCGGGAAGCTGGTTGATTTGGAGTTGACTATTCCAAACAAACTGCTAGAAGAGGCGGCAAGCCACTCGAAATTTAAACCTGAGACAATTGAACTGACTCTGCGTGGTTTGTGTCCCGAGTGCAGTGGACAAGAAAATTGACTTATCGTCGGAGCGAAAAGCTAGAACTAACAGTCTAAATTTGTCCGGCAAAACCTACGAAAACAAAAAAAATTAAAGAAAAAATGGCAAATAATACAGAAAATCATAAAGCTTTGGAAACAAACGAATCGAGCCGCGAAACCGACGAACCTACCGGAACAGAACACTTGGAACGCGGTGAGAACCATAAAGTCTGGGAAACCAACGAATCAACCCGTTGTCCGTTCACGGGCGGCGCGGTCAGTTTCACCACCAGCACTCGACGGTCAAACAAAGACTGGTGGCCTAACGCGCTGGACTTGAAAATCCTCCGGCAGCATTCTTCCTTGTCCGACCCGATGGACGCGGATTTCGACTATGCGGAGGAATTTAACACGCTCGATTTGGAAGCGGTAAAAAAGGATATTTTTGACTTAATGACCGATTCGCAAGAGTGGTGGCCGGCTGATTATGGTCATTACGGACCGCTCTTTATTCGGATGGCGTGGCACAGCGCCGGTACTTATCGAATTCAGGACGGACGCGGCGGAGCGGGGAAAGGCACGCAGCGATATGCACCGCTCAACAGCTGGCCTGACAATGCCAACCTCGACAAAGCGCGGCTTCTGCTATGGACGGTCAAAAAGAAATACGGCAGGAAACTTTCATGGGCAGACTTGATGATTATTGCGGGCAACTGCGCTCTCGAATCGATGGGCTTCAAAACATTCGGTTTCGGTGGCGGTCGCGCGGATGTCTGGGAGCCGGAGGAAGACATTTATTGGGGAGCGGAAGGCGAATGGCTCGGCGACGAACGTCACTCCGAAGATATGGAACTCGAAAACCCCCTCGCTGCCGATCACATGGGACTTATCTACGTGAACCCGGAAGGACCGAACGGAAATCCCGATCCGGTCGGGTCAGCCAGACTTATTCGACAGACTTTCGGACGAATGGCGATGAATGATGAAGAAACCGTCGCGCTGATTGCCGGCGGTCATACTTTCGGTAAAACGCACGGCGCCGCCGAGCCGCAGCCGCATATGGGACCGGAGCCGGCGGGCGCGGGCATCGCGGAGATGGGCTTGGGCTGGAAAAATACGTTCGGCAGCGGGCATTCCGGCGACACGATTACCAGCGGCATCGAAGGCGCTTGGACGAAGACTCCGGCAAAATGGAGCCACGATTATTTTGAACATCTGTTCGGATACGAATGGGAATTGACAAAAAGTCCGGCTGGGGCGTATCAATGGAAACCGAAAGGTGATGCCGGTGCCGGCACGATACCGGACGCGCATGATCCTTCCAAAACTCACCAGCCGTTTATGCTGACGACCGACCTCGCCCTGCGGATGGACCCGGACTATGAAAAAGTTTCGAGACGCTTTTTAGAGAACCCGGACGAATTCGCCGACGCTTTCGCGCGCGCGTGGTATAAGCTGACGCACCGCGATATGGGACCGAAATCGCGCTATCTCGGTTCGGAAGTGCCGGAAGAAACTTTAATCTGGCAAGACCCGATTCCCGAAGTTGATTACGAATTAATCAACGAAAAAGACATCGCGGAACTGAAAAGCAAAATCCTCGATTCGGGATTGACCGTGTCCCAACTGGTCGCCGCTGCATGGGCATCGGCTTCAACTTTTCGCGGCTCCGATAAACGCGGCGGCGCGAACGGCGCGAGAATTCGCCTTTCGCCGCAAAAGTTTTGGGAAGTCAACAATCCGGCTCAATTAGAAAATGTTTTGGGAATTTTTGAGGGCATCCAGAAAGAATTCAACGACGCTCAGGACGGAGTGATTTTTTCAGGAAAGAAAAAGGTTTCGCTCGCCGATTTGATCGTTCTCGGCGGGTGCGCAGCGGTTGAAAAGGCGGCGAAGGACGCAGGGTTTGACATCACCGTTCCGTTCGCTCCGGGACGCGCCGACGCTTCGCAGGAGCAGACCGATGTGGCGATTTTCAGACATCTGGAACCGCTTGCGGACGGATTCCGCAATTACACCAAAACGCATCACAAATCGCCGACCGAGGAGTTGCTGATTGACAAAGCGCAGCTTCTGACGCTGACAGCGCCGGAGATGACGGTTCTCGTCGGCGGTATGCGCGTTCTCAATACGAATTACGACAATTCAAAGCACGGCGTTTTTACCCAAAAACCTGAAACGCTGACAAACGATTTCTTCGTCAATCTGCTCGATTTGAACACTACTTGGACGGCGACTTCAGAAGCCGAAACGGATTTCGAGGGACACGACCGCAAAACCGGCGAACTTAAATGGACTGCCACGCGCGTTGACCTCATCTTTGGTTCAAACTCGGAACTGCGAGCCTTAGCCGAAGTCTATGGCGCCGATGATGCCGGAGAAAAATTCGTCCGAGATTTTGCGGCGGCGTGGGATAAGGTGATGAGTCTCGACCGCTTTGATCTGGCATAATTTCAGTTTTGGCCGGGCAAGGACCGCGGAGTCAATATATTTTCTTCTGAGAAATAGTTGTAAGCCGGACAACTATTATTTCAATTTTTCTCGCAAGTAGGGTAACTTGTTTTATCTAAAAAGTTCAATCGCCGGCAAGGTCTTCTTGCCGGCGATTTTTTTATTGATAAAAATAGAAGTTGATTTCACTAGAGCGTTGGCGCGATCGTGGAAGAGTGAAGGCTGGTATGGGCATACAGCAGCGATAGTGAAAGTTACCTAACCCGTTCTATGATGCTGCGTACTTTGCTGCCGAAGCAGGCGCGGTTGATACTTAGGACGAAGCTGAGGAGTTATAGACGTTTTCGTCTAAGACGAAAGAAGAATGGACCGTAGAGTTTGAATCGACAAACTAACTGTCTTTCAAGTGTCTCAGAACTCAGGAAAAGAGGCTGAATTTGGCTTTGTGTCTAAAGTCGCCTCTGTCTCATAAATACTTAAGGTTGTCTCGAATATCAGTCAAAAAACTGACTTTAGACACAAAGCCAGTTTTTTGAGTTTATGCAACTTCTCTGATTACTGGATTCGTTATCTGCCGGATTCTTTCCAAAACCTGCTTTTCCTTTTTCTGAGCAAGATATAAATCAAACTTGGTTTGCAGATTGAGCCAGAAGTCGGCGCTCATTCCAAAGTATTTGGCAAGCCGCAGAGCCGTGCTTGGAGTTACACCACGCTTTCCTGAGATGATTTCGTTAATACGCTGATACGGAACTTGAATCGAATCGGCTAATTCCTTTTGCGTTAAGTTCATCGGAATCAAAAACTCTTCTCTGAGCATCTCGCCAGGATGAATTGGTTGGCGATTGGTTGGAATTCTCATTATATTTATACCTTTCTAATATCTGACGTCTTTAGTGATAGTCAACAATCTCAACTTCTTCTGCTCCAGAATCCCTCCATTTAAAACAAATACGGTATTGATCATTAATTCTGATGCTGTGCTGTTCAAGGCGGTCAGCTTTTAAAGCCTCCAGCCGATTTCCCGGAGGAACACGCAAATCATCGAGCGCAACTGCCGCGTCTATTTGGTCTAGTTTCCGTGCAGCGACTGTCCAAAGCTGGCGCGGCAACAATCTTCTCGCATCGGCTGAATTCCGTCCGTTATAGATGTCTTCGCTTCCGATGTTTTTGAAAGATTGAATCACCTACCTGCATAATAACACGGAAGTCGTGTTATAAAAAGAGTCATTTTGTAATGAGTCTTGACTCTAAAGTTTATGCAACATATAACTGAAGCCTACCGACAGCATCTTCACTGTAATTGCTTTACATTTTTAGCCGCCATAATTCCTCTTGCGGATAAACGTTATCTAAAAACTCATAGACGTATTCGACAACCCTATCGGATTCTTCCTGATTGTCAATTAAAAGAAATAAATGCTCTTTCAAGTTATCAATCTTCGAAGAATCTGGGTAAGGCGTAAAAGAAACATTCTTGTGACTTCTATCGGCAAATATCTGGCAAAGCGTTTCAAATATTAATTCTTCGTCTTGCTCGCGGCTGCCCGAAGGCTTTAGTGAAGTACAGACGCGGTTGCAGACGGCAAGAAACGATCCATCGTTGGTAATATGTATTTGTTCGGGTAAGCTAATCATTTTTCGTTTTTGAGAAAGCTAAAATGAGTAACTTCAAAAAGCTTTACCAAAGGCTTCCTTATTCGGGCGCATTTAATTTCACAAATTATCTAATCCTCAAATTTGAATTCTAAACGGATGAAATCCTTAATTCCCTCTTGTCCTCGAAGGCGCAGCCAAAGGCGATTTGAATCCTGTTCGACTGCCAATTCAAAATCGAAAAATGGGCAGCATAATCGTTTATACACGATGAATTCCGCCAAATCTTGTATTAATTGTGATTCAGCTTTAAAACGAAATCCATATCCGTCTTTTAGTTCCTTAACCGATTGACGTTCAAAATTTAGTTTTAAGAGTATTTCTTTGTAACGCTTGATTTGAACATCATTCAAAGCATTCATGTTGCAGACAAAAGATGATTCCATAAGTTTCAATCATCATAATTGAGTCAAAAGGTCACCGCAACTAAAAATGTAATCCCAAAGAACCCCAAATTCGTTTTAGAACAGGCATTACCCTTTTCCATGTACTGCCAAAAAATTTTAGTGACACCTTAAATTCAGATGTTAAAACCCAATAAAACCATGTGTTAAACAAGCTCGATTTTCATATGGTTTTGACACCTCAATTACTCAGATTTTTACCTGTCCAAAAACCGCTTAAATTTTCAATTATAAAATGCCTTCAGAGATTGGGTTTATAAACTTAATTTCATGCCGCCCGAAAAGATTTCTTTTTGGACATGCTGATATTAGACAATTCAATTGATTTGTCTAATTAATTGGGGGAGTAGATAAGACAACTGATTTGGACTTGATGCAAGCCTCAAGAACCCTCGCGCGATCACTTTCAAGCAAAACTTTGTGATGCTCTGGAGCAGCCATTACCTCGTCCAAAGAATTGAGTTGTGTTATTTGACAATCAAAAAAGCGAGATATAGAGTATGAGGTCTAAACTAGAGTTGTTGTATTGTCAGGGGCATGACGGTTCACATCTTCAGCATTTGACCGCATCTTTAGGCGTGCCGCTGACCAGTCGATAATTTCGTATATAACTGTTCACAAGTAGGAGATACTTTAATGATTGAAGAACAAGAACCAGATACTAAAAGTATGCAAGAACCGAACACAGAGGATTTTCAAGAACCAAACACGGAGGATTTTCAAGAACCAAATACCAAACAAGACCCGAGCGCCGAAGATTTCCAAGAGCCGAACACAAAGTAATGTTCAAAGCCCGATAGTCGACTTACCAAAAGCTGGCGAGATTCCGACAAAAATTCGGATTTGAATTTGATAGTCGAGAATAAAATTGAATCGTAATTTGCCTTTGTTTCAAATTTACTCAGGCAGAGTTAATGTTTTGTGTGCCGAAGAATACAGCATTTTACGGCAGAAGCGTTTAATTTTATATCTCGAATCCAATCTTTTTTAGCAGAACCGCCCATCGCACATCGCTGTGAAGCGGTCGGAAACGTGGGTTGACTTTTGTGTGAGTGATTCCAGAGTCGCGCGTTTCAAAAGCCAGTTCCAACCATTCAAAAGCCAAATTTGTTTCCTCGCGCATCGAATAAACTTCGGCAATTTGATAAGCGTTGCCGTCGGCGTGATTCTCGACCAGTTTCCGAAGCATTTCTTCGGAGTCAGAAGCGCGTCCCGCAGCGTAGTGAATGATTGCCAGCGACCAGAGTTTCCAAAACTCGTCAGGTTCGCGCTTCGCCTGCGCCAGAGCGTCCTCGCTTCGTCCCTGCTCCGACAGCACCAACGCGAGCAGCGCGCCGGAGACGAATCTCTGCGGCACAAGTTCCAATGCTCTGCGGAATGCTTCTCCTGACTCCGTTATAATACCCGCCGCGTGACACGTCAAACCGAGATTGTGCCAGAAAGCCGCGCTCAATGGGTCTTGAACCAGCACGCGTCGACTAAGCTCCAGAGCTTTTTCAAATTGCCCCATTTTATACGCAAGCAGAGCCGCGCCGTCAAGGACCGAAGAGCTTCCCGGCGCGAGTTTGAGCGCCTTTTGAAAAGATGATTCGGCAGCGCGAAAATCCCAGTCGCGGGTCAATTGAATTCTGCCAAGTTGCGCATATCCTTCCGCCAGATTCGGCTCCAGAGAAAGCGCCTGCTCGGTTGCTTCCCTAGAGCGTTCAAAACCTTCTTCTACATTGACCCAAGCTCTGCCCGCTTCAATCGAGTAAGCGCGACCGAGTTCAGCCCAGCCGCGCGCGTAGCCCGGATTGAGGTCTAACGCCTCTAGAAAATATCCGATTGCTTTTGTCGTGTCCGCGCGCGTTGTCCGGTCGAGAAAATGTCGTCCCAAGAGCATCAAACGCTGCGCTTCGGGGTCTTCCGCCCGACCCTTTACTGCCTCAGCGACTTCGGAAATTACTTGTTTGCTTAGGTCAGAGCCGGAATCTTCGCCGAGAAGCCTTGTTCGCAATTCTTCGACGACCGATTGAGCGATATCGTCCTGCACCGCAAAGATGTCGTCCATCGTTCTATCATATGTCTCAGACCAAAGGTGATAGCCGTCGGCAACTTTGACGAGTTGGACGGAAATTCGGACTCGATTGCCCTCTATACGAATGCTTCCTTCCAAAACCGATGCCACATTCAACGTATGCCCGATTTCGGCGATGGTCGCCTGCTTTCTCTTGAATGAAAACGCTGAAGTTCGTGCCGCGACATTCAAGCCGCGAATTTTTGTTAATACGTTGAGTAGTTCTTCCGCCAGTCCGTCTGAAAAATAATCTCCTTCTTCGTTTCGGCTCATATTGAGGAACGGAAGTACCGCAATCGTGTTAGCCGTCTTAAAATTTTGTGGCGTATTTGCTTTGAAAATCCGTGTCGGAAACTCGCCGTTTTTTTCTGGCGACAGTGTTTGTTCGAGTTCGGCTTCAAACTCAAGACGCTTTTTTATCCCTTTGAGATCGCCGGTCAAATCTGTGGCGCTCTGGTAGCGATTATTCGCATTTTTTGCCAGCGTGCACAGGGTGATTTTTTGCAACTCATCAGGTATAAGAAAATCGGCGGCAGAAAGCGGCGGCGGCTCTTTCTCCAGTATCGCAACAATCGTGTGGCTAAGGGTTTTGCCTGTAAACGGCTGTCGGCTGGTTAACATTTCATACAAAACAACTCCGAAACTGAATATGTCGCTGCGCGCGTCAACTTGTTTTCCCTGCGCCTGTTCAGGCGACATATAATCGACAGTTCCGATAATCATACCGGGAGCAGTCTGCGCATTGGATATCGTTGCTGCTTCGGCGTTTAAAACTTCAGCTTCTTTCTCAGTCAGTTTAGCAATGCCAAAATCCAGAATCTTCACCAATCCGTCAGGACGAATCATGATGTTTTCCGGCTTAATATCTCGATGCACGATATTAACCGAATGCGCGGCTTGCAAAGCTGATGAAACCTGGATACTGATTTCCAGAGTATCGCCTAGTGAAAGCGAGTTTTCGTTCAAATGTTCGCGCAGAGTTTTGCCTTCGATGTATTCGGTAACAATAAAATGCGTGTAATCAGTTTCTCCGATTTCGTGAATGGTAATAATGTTTGGATGATTAAGAGCTGATGTCGTTTTTGCCTCTTGAACAAAACGACGCATTCTATCGGCATCTTCGACAAAAGAAGCAGGAAGAATTTTCAGTGCAACTTTGCGGTCGAGCCGTGTATCTTCAGCTAAAAACACTTCGCCCATTCCGCCTGCACCAAGAGCCGAGAGGATTTTATACCTGCCTATTTGTCCTACGTTTTCTATCATTCGAGAAGTGGGCAAATTCTAGCATTATTTGTTTTTTGAGAAAAGATTGTAAATAAAGAAATTATTTAGAGCTTAAAATCTTTCTACCAGATAAGGAAAAGTTTTGAAAAAGTCAGGAATTTTGTGACCCCTTTTGTATTTCGATTGTTTCAAAAAGAGTAGTTTTCGGACATCTGTTTATAAAAGTGAGAAATGATTAAGATGTAAATAGAAATAGTTTATGCCCAAAGCTGTAAATTAGAAGAGGAGAAATTTTCTTCCCTGGAAAACCTCAAAAAAACCACCGAAAATAAGCCTTTGACATTACGGGATTAGTAAAAATTAAACCTTATCTTTGATTAAAGGACAAGGCTCATCCGTATTCTAATAAGGCTTGCCGTAACGGGTGAACCCTTGCCTAAAATCGTCAGCTTTTCATAACTGATTTGTCCACTCAATGTATGTTCTGGCGTCGAATTTCCTGCCCGTGCTTCGGGTTGTCATATAACGCATTTTGCCGAAAACGAGGCGCTCCATCCACGGGCGGTCGTGTTTGCCGAAGCACCAGAGAACGCCGGCGTAAGAGTTCGGGTTGCGCCCGTCTAGACAGTATTTGTTGTTTAGGTGTTCGAGAATACGGAAAGCATCCGCATAAGTGTGCGTCCAGGCGATGACGTTTTTGCCCCACAGCATTCGCACGTAATTGTGCAGTTCGCCGCTCCGGTTCATTTCGCGCTGCGAGGCGTTCCACAGCTCGTCATAGGTTCGGCACTCTTCCAACTCTTCGAGCGAATAAATAATTTCGCGTTTGTCATCGGCGTGTTCGCTCATCGTTTTTTTAGCCCAGTCGGGCAAGCCGTCG
>JALYZF010000289.1 GCA_030948995.1 Acidobacteriota bacterium | reverse complement strand
AGTGTTGCCAGCCCGAACCGCGAAACCGAAGCGATGAAAGACGGTTCGGATGCCATCGCCGATTGGGTTTATTTAAACGCCATGATAAACGTCGCCTCCGGCGCGACGTGGGTTTCACTCCACCACGGCGGCGGAGTCGGCATCGGCTATTCCTTACACGCCGGACAAGTCATCGTCGCCGACGGCACGCCCGAAGCCGCTCGCCGCATCGAAAGAGTTCTCACCACCGACCCCGGAATGGGCGTTGTCCGCCACGCTGACGCGGGTTATGATGAAGCGGTTGAATTTGCGAGAGAAAATGATGTTAAAATTCCGATGAAAAATAATTAACAGCAGCTTGCCGTTCCTTTTTGAATCGGCGGACATTTTTCAGTTCCGAAACTGCAAAACACGCAACAGTCGCCTTTGTTTGGTTTAAGCAATGCGCGGCAGTTTTCGCATTCGTAAAAGAATTGACAGGCATCGGTCGGCATTTCTTCCGCTTTTTGATGACTGCATTCGGGGCATTTTATAATTGATTTCATTTCAACTTTTGTGTTGTTTATTTGTGTTTCCATTAAAATATATTTCTCTAAAACATTTGATTTTTCACAGCATATAACTGATGTCGGATGCGCCGGTTGGGTAAGCGTAAATCATTTTTTTCAAGTCGTCGGCTGTTAAACCGGCGCGAATGGCAAGGGCGAAAACGTTTATGATTTCCTCTGAATGCAGTCCGAGCAGGTGCGCTCCGAGAATTCGATTGCTGTCCTCCTCGACAAGAGTCTTAAAAGCCGAGTATTTGATGCCGACGCGCTTTGAGGAATACCAGGCGGATGTGTCCTCGTGTTTAACTTTGAATTTCAATCCTTTTTGCTTTGCTTCCTGTTCCCGCAATCCAACCGAAGCTAAAGGCGGCACGGTAAAAACAACCGTCGGAACGCCTGTATAAACGGGTTGGCGATGATTGCCATTCAAAAGGTTGCTGGCAGCGATATGACCTTCCATCGCGGCAACAGGTGTCAGCGGAAGTCCGCCGCTTGCCGCCGCGTCGCCTGCGGCATAGACTGCCGGATTTGAAACGCTTTGCAGAAATTCATTGACCGAAACTCCGTTTTTATCGCGCTCGATATTGGCGTTTTCCAACTCCAAATCGTCAATCGCGGGAACGCGCCCGGCACTATGAACGACCATATCCGTCTTAAAAATTTGTTTTTCATTTTCCGCCGAAGTCTCGATGACAAACTGCCCGCCGTCTTTTTCGATTGCTTCTACCGTAGTGTTTAATTGAATATCTACGCCTAAATCGCGGGTGGCTTGGACGAGAATTTCAACCAATTCAGGTTCAAAGCCTTCAAGCGGATGCTCTCCGCGATGAAGAATTTGAATCTCGGCTCCGGCGCGCGCGGCGATATGAGCGAACTCAAAACCGATGTAGCCTCCGCCGACAAAAGCGATTTTTTCGGGAAGCTGTTCCATCTCCAGAAATTCGGTGCTGTCGGTCAAAAATTCTTCGCCCGGAATGTTCAGCGTTGCGGGTTTCGCTCCGGCGGCGATATGGAAATATCTCGCGCTCAGTTTATCGTCGCCGATTTGGATTGTCGTTTTGTCAATAAATTTTGCCCGCCCTTGAAACGCGGCAATACCGGCTTTGGCAAAACCTTTTTCACGGTTTTCGGGAACGGATTCGGTAAACGTCTTTTTGAAATTCATCAATTCCCGCCAGTTGATTTCCGCATTCGGCGCGGAAACTCCTTTGCCTTTCATACGACGATTCCAATCAATCAACTCCGCCGCGCCGACCAGCACTTTTTTCGGATCACAGCCGCGCAAAGCGCAAGTTCCGCCGAAAGGTTCGGAATCTATAATGGCGACATCCCAACCCGCCTTCCGGCATTTGTAAGCCGCCGTCGCTCCGGCAGAGCCGGTGCCGATGACAATCAAATCAAAATTTTTCATTGTTAATCGAATCCTTTATCTGTCGGGCAGATGTTTTTATCGAGCGACATAACCGATTTCGTTAATCGCCTTTTTTATGTCTTCGAGCGTGATTTGACCGGAATTATAGACGACTTTTACGTTTTTGTTTTTGTAACTGGCTTCGGCTGAAATCACGCCTTTTAATTTTTTCAACGTTTCATTGATATGCGAAGCGCAGCCGTCGCAGGTCATTCCCTCAACTTCAATTATTACAGTCTTATTCTGCGTTTCGTTTGAAACAATCGTCTGATTCGAGCTTTCGGGAATGTTTGAATCTAAAGCCGAAACAAGATAACCGGTGTAAAAAGGGAATAAAGCAAAACCCGCTATGGCGATGGTCGCCATCCACAAAACAAGTTGATTAGCGCGTCCGACGGGTTTTCTCGCACAAATTTCGTCTTCTCCGCATTGTTCGCGGCGGAAATAGACCTGATAAAAACCAAATCCCAAAGCCGCAAATGCCGCAATTAACAAAATGGGGCGAAGCGTTTCAAAAAATGCAGCCGCGCCGAAAGCTCCGACACCTAAAACGATTGATAAAACGGGCAGAATACAACACAAACTTGCGGCAAATGCCGCCGCCGCCGCGCTTCCCAAAACGAAACTTTTACCTGAATTATTCATTTGATTTACCTCTCTCGATTTCAAAAAACGCCGGACAATGTGCGTTTTGACCTTTTTGATCCAACTCCGTTTTACAGGCTCGCAGGCGATTCCGCAAAACTTTTTTGAATTGTTTGATTTTTTTCAACTGCTCATCAATTTCCTCTAATTTTTCGACCAGCAGATCGTGAACCTTTCGGCATTCATCCGCGCCGCCTGAACCGAGCAGTTCCTTTATTTCGTTTAAGGAAAATCCGAGTTCCTGCGCTTGGCGGATAAATCTGATCAGTTTGACCGTTTCCTCTGAAAATTTACGATAACCGCTAACCGTCCGGTAAGCAGGTTTGATAAGCTCCAATTTTTCATAATACCGGACAGCATCCACGCTAACGCCGGTTCGCGCCGCGAGTTCTCCGATTTGAAAACTGGAATTGTTCATTAAACCAATTATAAACCCTTGTGCTAAGACCAGAGTCAAGAAGGTTTTTATCTTTTCCGAATTTACATTTACAAGAAAAAAATCCTATTTTGATTATCGGTAAAAATAATATGGTACATAAGACAAAGCATTGTCTTCGACAACAAACCTAAATTCGCCGACAAATTCTTTCGGGTTTTACGCAGAAGTAGCGCGTTTTTTATTCATAGGCTTTATCGAATCACGAATTTGTACGGCGAAAGTTTATGCGGTAAAAATTATGATAAAATCGCAAACGAGGTGAAATTATGACGGTTGAAGAAACGGTTCTCGAAAAAGTTAAAGTTCTGCCGATGAATCGAAAGCAGGAAGTTTTGGATTTTGTCGAGTTTCTCGAAAGCAAGGAAGCCGTAAAGCGTCCGCGCCGTTCGCTCAAGGGCGCGTTGGCGGATTTGGATATTAACCTCAGCGAAGAAGATATGCGCGAAGCCAGAAACGAGATGTGGCGCGGTTATACGAAGGATACAGACGACGAAAAGTGATTTATGGATGATGTTTTCGTTGATACGCACATTATCATTTGGTATTTTTCCGACCCGTCGCAATTATCAAAGCCTGCCGAGAATGCGATTGATAAAGCCGAAGCGAGCGGCGCGATTTTCGTTCATTCGATTTCAATCGTTGAGGTTACTTATCTGATTGAGAAAGGAAAAATTCGGCAGGAAGTTTTAGATTTACTGCGCGTCGCTCTGGACGATACGACGACGGCATTTCGGTTAATCGAATTAAACCGCGAGATTGCCGATGCCGTCGAAAAAATTCCGCGTTCAATTGTTTCCGATATGCCCGACCGTATAATTGCCGCGACTGCTCTGTATCTGAATCTTCCGTTAATTACCAAAGACAGCAAAATTCAGGCATTGCAGGCGATTGAAACGATTTGGTAGAAATCTTTCGCGCTTCCCGATTTGGCAATCAGACGCAGGTTTGTGCGTTAAAAGGAAAATAATTTATGGAAGAAAATGTAACGCTTGTTTTTCACGGGTTTTTGAATCTGACGGCGAAAGAAAAACTGCGCCTGACCGAAGAGATTAATAATTATTTCGACTCGAACGACCGCGAGCCGATTCGGGCGGATAATGAAGAGAAGTTTAAAAATATTGATTTAAGTAAGGCGGAAAAAGGCTGTAAATGCTGCGGGAAATAATTTTGAGGAAATATGGCTTGGATAAAGACTATAAAATTTGACGAGGCGGACGAAAAATTGCAAAAGATTTTAATGCAGACGCGGATGAATTACCCGCAGGAATATGCGACGCCCGCCGCCAAAGCAAGCAGTATAAATGAGTCAATTATTGATACGCACACGCTGATTCCTGACGCGCTTTATCACGCTTTTTCAACTTTTAGCGCGCTGATGTCGCCGGATTTGCCTTTAGAGAGAAGGCAGCACGAGATGATTGCGACGCTTGTGTCGGTTACGAACGACTGCCATTATTGAGTGGAATCTCACGCAGAGTTTCTGCGTCGCGTCAGCTTGGATGAGGATTTAATCGCGGCTCTTCGCGCCGATTATAAAACCGCGCCGATTACCGAAGCCGAGCGCGTGATGTGCGATTACGTCGTGCAGCTAACGAAAGATGCGGTGAAAATTTCGCCCGCCTTTCACGAAAAACTTCGCGCCGCAGGGTTTGACGACCGCGCGATTTTGCAGATTACGCTGATTGGTTCGTGGTTTAATTACATCAACCGCGTCGCTGATGCGCTCGGCGTCGGACGCGACTGATGCTGTTTAGAAATTTATTCTTGCGAAACAATCCTTGCCTTCCGGACGA
This sequence comes from Acidobacteriota bacterium, assembly GCA_030948995.1. GTDB lineage: Bacteria > Acidobacteriota > Blastocatellia > Pyrinomonadales > Pyrinomonadaceae. Next base: position 11,097 of record JALYZF010000289.1, on the reverse strand, counting down.
TTATAAAATTAAAATTTCCGTGCAATGGAAAAAGTTGATTTAATCATTCACAACGCCGGACAGCTTTTAACTTGTGCTTCAGGCGGCAAAGCAAAAAAAGGCGCTCAAATGCGCGACCTCGAAATTATTGAAAACGGCGCGGTTGCCGTAAAAAAAGGCAAAATTGTTGCCGCCGGAAAATCCTCTGAAATCTTAAAAAAATTCAAAACGGAAAATGCCGTTGACGCTTCAGGCAAAGTCATCTCGCCCGCGTTTGTCGAATGCCACACGCATATTGTTTTTGCGGGCAGTCGCTTTGACGAGTTTGAATTGAAAATAAAAGGCGCGTCGTATATGGACATTATGGCGGCGGGCGGCGGAATTACTTCGACCGTTAAAAAGACGCGCGCAGCCGGTTTGATGGAACTTGTCGAACAATCGCGCAAACGCCTTGATAATCTTTTCGAGCTTGGCGTTGCAACTTGCGAAGTTAAAACCGGATATGGATTAGATACGGAAACCGAACTGAAAATGCTCGACGCCATTGCCGAGCTAGACAAAACGCACGCCGTTGATTTAATTCCGACGTTTTTAGCCGCGCACGCTTTTCCGCCGGAGTTTAGAGGCAGAGAAGATGATTACGTTGATTTAATATGCGAAGAAATGCTGCCGATTGTCGCTGATATTCGCCGTTGCGAAAACAACTTCAAAGGACTTTTCAAAAACAAGCCGTTTTTCGTAGATGTGTTTTGCGAGAAAAACGCTTTTACATTGGAACAATCAAAAAGAGTTTTGGCGGCGGCGAAGGATTTAGGTTTCGGGCTAAAAGCGCACGTTGACGAATTTACAAATTTGGGCGGCGCGCGCTTCGCCATCGAAAACGGCGCAACTTCGATTGACCATTTAGACACGATTTCGGATGTGGAGATTAAACTACTTGCCGCTTCAAATACAATCGGAGTCGTAACGCCGACTGTGAATTTTAATTTCGGCGCAACGAAATTTGCCGACGCGCGGCGGATGATTGACGCCGGTTGTGCGATTGCCATCTCGACCGACTACAATCCGGGCAGCGCGCCGTGTCCGAGTTTGCCGATGGCGATGGCGATTGCCTGTCGCTATCAAAAACTTCTGCCCGCGGAAGCCCTTAATGCCGTGACAATCAACGCCGCTTTCGCCGTTGGCTTAGGCGAGAAAATCGGCTCGCTGGAAGTTGGAAAACGCGCCGACGTTTTGATTTTAGACACGACCGATTACCGCGAAATTTGTTATGAATTCGGCGGCAGTCCGGTTGAAAAAGTATTAAAAGACGGCAAAGTGGTTTTTGAAAAAAAATGATTTGAGAATATTATCTAAACGCTTGCGAAACTTTAAAAAATTATGAAAACAAAAATTTTATTCCTGTATTTGGTAATGGTTTTTTTAACGATTTCCGGTTTTTCGCAGGATGTCGTCAAACCGAATGAAGCCAAAAAAATCACGCTTGAGCCGGAACAAACAAAAACGCTCCGTTTGAATCTTAAAAAAGATGATTTCGCCGGCGTGGAAATTTCGGCAAACGAGAGCAGTAATTTCAGCTACAAGATTTTTGCGCCGTCGGGAAAAAATCTTTTGGATTACGCCGTTTCGTTTGAAAATGCCTTTTCCTTTGTCGCGTCTGAAGACGGAGAATATAAAATTGAAATTACGCCGCACAAATCCGAAGACGTTCCCGCCGCCCGCGAGGTTACAGTCAAATATAAAAATAAATTTGTATTGCCCGCTAAATCCGTTTTAAAAGCGACGCGAAAGGTTAACGGTTATGAAGCGAAAATTTACGAAGTCGACAATGAAGACGGCGACGCTTATTTGCTGATTGAAAAAGGCGGAAAGCTGAAATTCATCTCAAAAGGCAGTAAAATTGCAACCGGACTGCATTTTGCTGATACGGCGGAAAAAGACGATGCAACAGGAATAAAAAGTTCAGCGAATCTTTTTCGCGCAACAGCAGATAAAACCGGCGACGGGACGCCGGATATAGCGGTTGAATATTATTCAGGCGGCGCGCATTGTTGCTTTTCACTCTATTTTTATGAGCTTGGAAATGAAATCAAACCGATAAAATCACTTGATACCGGCGATGCTCAAACGATTGCCGTCGGAAAAATGCCGGACGGAAGTTTGAAACTCTCAACCGGCGACAATACTTTCGCTTATTGGAATACAAGTTTTGCCGAATCGCCGATTCCAGAAGTGATTTTAACTTTCCGAGACGGCGAATTTCGCCCCGATGCAAAATTAATGCAAAAGCCTGCGCCGAATCTTGTTAAACTCAAACAAGAAGCCGCAACCGTTCGCCGAAAAATGCCGCCCGATACGTATATTGCTGAAAAAGGCGCAAGTTTTGGTGATATTTTCTGGAGCAAAATGCTTGATTTGATTTATTCGGGACACGAAGATTTGGCTTGGCAATATTTTGATTTAGCCTGGAATCCAAAAAAGAAAGGAAAAGAACTATTCAAACAGGATTTCAAAAATCAATTAAGCAACAGCAAATTCTATCGGATGTATTTGGAAAGTAAATAAACGATTGTGAACGAAATTGTCTTAGACGGCGAAAATCTTACGTTTGAACAAGTCATCGCAGCGGCATACGGCAAGCCGAATCAGACGCGCATCGTTTTATCTGAAAAAGCAAAAGCGCAGGTTAATCGTTCGGCTGACGCGGTGCAGAAACTTCTCGAGCGCGGCGAAATTGCATACGGCATAACGACCGGATTCGGCGCGTTCAAAGATAAAATCATCTCGCGCGAACAAGTCAAAGAACTGCAAAGAAATATCGTCCTCAGCCACGCCGTCGGCGTTGGAAAGCCTTTTGATATTTCGACGACCAGAGCGATTATTTTGATTCGCGCAAACACACTGGCGCGCGGATTTTCGGGAATCAGACTTGAAACATTAGAACTGCTTCTCGAATTTTTAAATCGCGGCGTTCATCCCGTTATTCCAGAGAAGGGAAGTTTGGGCGCGTCGGGAGATTTAGCGCCGCTCGCGCATATGTCTCTGCCGCTGATCGGCGAAGGCGAAGCCGAATTTGCGGGTGAGATTTTGCCTGCAAAAGACGCCCTAGAAAAAGCAAATCTGCAGCCGATTGTTTTAGCCGCGAAAGAAGGTTTAGCTTTAACAAACGGCACGACGATTATGACGGCGGTCGGGCTTTTGGAAACTTACAAAGCAAAATATTTAGCTGATGTTGCGGACATTTCCGGCTGTCTGAGTTTGGAAGCATTGAACGGTACGACGCGCGCTTTTGACGAGCGGATTCACGCTCTGCGACCGCATCCGCGCCAGATTCACTGCGCGAAAAATTTGCGCGAGATTTTGGACGGCAGCGAATTTGTTCGCGGCTTCGATTCGTCAAACGTGCAGGACGCTTATTGTTTGCGCTGTATGCCGCAAGTTCACGGCGCGTGCCGCGACGCGATTGCTTATGCCGAATGGGTTGTCAATATCGAACTCAATGCCGTAACCGACAATCCTTTAATCTTTTGTGATGACGATTGCGAGAATATTGACGTGATTTCGGGCGGAAATTTTCACGGCGAGCCGCTCGCGCTCGCGTTTGATTATCTGGCGATTGCTTTGTCCGAACTCGGAAATATTTCCGAAAGACGCATTATGCGCCTCACGGACGAATCTTCAAACGCACACATATTACCAGCTTTTTTGACCGACAACGGCGGTTTGAATTCCGGTTTTATGCTCGTTCAATACACGGCGGCAGCGCTGGCAACGGAAAATAAAATTCTCTCGCATCCGGCGTCGGTTGACACAATTCCAAGTTCAGCAAACACGGAAGACCACGTTTCAATGGGCGTAACAAGCGTTTTAAAACTGCAACAAGTATCCGAAAATCTCGAATTGATTTTGTCGCTCGAACTTTTCAGCGCGGCGCAGGGCATTGATTTTCGCCGCAGGATGATCGGCGCGGAAAAACGTCTGGGAAACAAAACAGAGCCTGTTTATAATTTGATACGTGAACGAGTGCCGTTTGTTGAATGCGATACTTTTATGAAACCACTTATTGACGCCGTTCATCGAATCGTTGAGGAAGGGAAATTAAATTTATGATTGAAAGAAAACATTCTTTATTTACCAAATTCGCCAGATGGACGGCTTGTGAAACCGGTAAGCCGGTAACATTTATTTCCGCAGCTGTAATAATTTTGATTTGGATTGTAACCGGACCCTTTTTTCATTTCAGCGATACGTGGCAGCTTGTAATCAACACGGGAACAACGATTATAACTTTTTTGATGGTTTTCCTAATTCAAAACACGCAGAACCGCGATACCGAAGCGCTGCAACTAAAACTCGATGAAATTATCCGCGCAATAAAAGAGGCAAATAACCGGGTTTTAAATTTAGAAGAATTAGACGAAGACGAATTAGACGAAATCCGCGAAGAGTATTTAGTATTGGCTAAAAAGGCGCGGGAGGAGCAGGATGAATCGGAGCAAAAGCAGGGAGAGGTCGACCATTAAACGCTTCTCTGTAAAAAAGTTCAAAAAATTTTAATGAATTGTTTGATTCGGGAAAATGTTTGTCTAGCCGAATACACGACGCTTAGAATCGGCGGCGCGGCGCGGTTTTTTGCAAAAGCTGAAACCGAAGACGATGTGTTGAAAGCGTTGAAATTTGCCGCGCAAAACGATTTGAAGATTTTTATACTCGGCGGCGGCAGCAATGTTTTGATAGCCGACGAAGGTTTCGACGGTCTGGTTTTACAAATTGCTCTACAGGGAATTAAAGTTTCACTGAAAAAAAATGAAACGGTTTTTGTTACGGCACAGGCGGGTGAAGATTGGGACCAATTCGTCGAGTTTTGCACGGGTGAAAATTTGGCTGGCGTCGAATGTTTGAGCGGAATTCCCGGAATGACGGGCGCAACTCCGGTGCAAAACGTCGGTGCATACGGGCAGGAAGTTGCTGAGACGATTGTTTTAGTCAAAGTTTTAGAACGCGATGACGGAAAGATTTTTGAAATGACAAACGCCGAATGCAGTTTTGCGTATCGCACGAGCATTTTTAACACGACGGAAAAAAATCGCTTCGTCGTTTTGAGCGTTACATTTGCTTTGAAGAAAAACGGCGCGCCGAAAGTTATTTATAAGGATTTGCGCGAATTTTTCGGCGACAAGCAGCCAAATTTAACGGAAATGCGCCGGGCGGTTTTGAAGATTCGCGCTGCAAAATCAATGGTTATCGACGAGCGAGACCCGAATTCAAAAAGCGCGGGTTCATTTTTCAAAAATCCGATTGTAACGCGGGAAAAATTTGCGGAAACCGAACGTCGTGCAAAACTTTTTGGAATTGAAGAAGTGCCGAAATTCGTCGTCGATGACGAAAACATAAAAATTCCGGCGGCGTGGCTGATTGAAAAAAGCGGATTCTGCAAAGGATATAGATTCGGAAATGTCGGACTGTCAACCAAACATACTTTGGCGATTATAAATTTGGGAGAGGCGACCGCAAAAAACGTTTTAGATTTTAAAGACGAAATTCAAACAAAAGTTAAAGAAAAGTTTGATATTGATTTAAAACCCGAACCTGTTTTCGTAGGTTTTGAACAATCTTAAAAAGCGTGGTTATTGAATCACGCTTTTTATTTGTATAATTAGCCGTTAAAAACAATGCCGAAAAGAACAGACATCAAAAAAATTTTAATCATCGGCTCGGGTCCGATTGTCATCGGGCAGGGCTGCGAATTCGATTATTCGGGAACGCAGGCGTGCCGCGCTTTGAAACAGGAAGGCTTTGAAGTTGTGCTGGTCAATTCAAATCCGGCGACGATTATGACCGACCCGGAGATGGCTGACAAAACTTATATCGAGCCTTTAACCGTTGAAACCCTTACGGCGATTATCGAAGCAGAGCGTCCCGACGCAGTTCTGCCGACTGTCGGCGGGCAGACGGCTTTGAATTTAGCGATTGAGTTAAATAACGCAGGCATTTTAGAACGCTTCAGCGTCAAACTTATCGGCGCAAACATCGCTTCGATTAAACTCGGCGAAGACCGCGAGCTTTTCAAAGCGGCGATGGAAGAGATTGGCATACCCGTGCCGCTCGGAGGTTTCGCGCACAGTTGGGAAGAAGCGCAAACGATTGTCGAGACGACCGATTATCCGGCAATCGTGCGCCCGTCTTTTACGCTTGGCGGCACCGGCGGCGGTATCGCTTTTAACCCGGAAGAATTTGAAGAAATAGCCAAAAACGGTTTGGCGGCTTCGCCCGTATCACAAATTTTAATTGAAGAATCAATTTTGGGCTGGAAGGAATACGAACTCGAAGTGATGCGGGATTTAAACGATAACGTCGTCATTATCTGTTCGATTGAAAATTTCGACCCGATGGGTGTTCACACGGGTGATTCGATAACGGTCGCTCCGGCGCAAACATTGTCGGATGTCGAATACCAAAATCTGCGCGATATGGCGATAAAATGTATTCGCAAAGTCGGCGTCGAAACCGGCGGCTCGAATATTCAATTTGCCGTCAATCCCGAAAACGGCGATGTGCGAATAATCGAAATGAACCCGCGCGTTTCGCGTTCATCGGCGCTCGCCTCGAAAGCGACGGGATTTCCGATTGCGAAAATCGCGGCGAAATTAGCAGTTGGTTATACATTAGACGAAATTCCAAACGACATTACAAAGAAAACTCCGGCTTCTTTTGAGCCGACGATTGATTACGTCGTCGCAAAAATTCCGAAATGGGCGTTCGAGAAATTCGCGCAAGCCGAAGACGTTTTGGGAACGCAGATGAAATCGGTCGGTGAAGTGATGGCAATCGGGCGAACTTTCAAAGAAGCGCTCTTTAAAGGCTTGCGCTCGCTCGAAGCAACCAATCCGCTTCGTCTGCAAGGAGTTCCCGACCACGTCTTGCAAAGAAAATTGGCGCGTCCGAATTCAAACAGATTTTCTTACATTACTTACGCTTTGCAGCACGGTTATTCAATTGCCGAAGTTCACCGTCTGACAAAAATCGACCCATGGTTTCTTGAACAATTGCAAGACGTGATGCGTCTGCAAGACCGCATCGAAGATCGTCGATTGGAAGATGTTCCGGCTGATGTTTTGCGCTATGCAAAAGAGTTTGCGCTTTCAGACCGCAGAATCGCGTTTCTTACCAACTCTACGGAAAAAGAAGTCCGTGAGCGACGTCAGAATTTGGGCATCGTTCCGGTTTACAAACGAGTCGATACGTGCGGCGCGGAGTTTGAATCGTTCACGCCTTATTTATATTCGACTTATGAAGAAGAGTGCGAAGCCGAACCGACAGATAAAAAGAAAATAATGATTCTCGGTTCGGGTCCGAATCGTATCGGGCAGGGAATCGAGTTTGATTACTGCTGCTGCCACGCGGCGTTTTCTTTGAGCAAAAACGGTTTTGAAACGATTATGGTCAACTGCAACCCGGAAACCGTCTCGACCGATTACGACACTTCAGACCGCCTTTATTTCGAGCCGCTGACATTTGAAGACGTGATGAACATCGTTGACGTGGAAAAGCCCGACGGCGTGATTGTTCAATTCGGCGGGCAAACGCCGCTAAATTTAGCTTTGCCTTTGTCGGCGGCGGGCGTATCCATTATCGGAACTTCGCCCGATTCGATTGACTTGGCGGAAGACAGAAAGCGTTTCGGCGCTTTGCTTGATGAATTAAAAATTCCCGCGCCCGAAAACGGAACGGCTGTCTCGCCGGAAGAAGCGAAAATCATTGCGACGCGAATCGGTTATCCGGTTCTGGTGCGTCCGAGTTATGTTTTGGGCGGTCGCGCAATGGCAATTGTTTACGACGAACAATCGCTTGACGATTATATGCGTTCAGCCGTTGACGCTTCGCCGCAGAAGCCGATTTTGATTGATAAATTTTTAGAGCGCGCGGCGGAATTCGACGTTGACGCTCTGGCGGACGAAACCGCCTGCGTCGTCGCCGGAATTCAAGAACACATCGAAGAAGCCGGTATTCATTCAGGCGATTCGTCGTCGGTTTTGCCGCCGCAAAAAATCGCCGCCGAACATCTCGAAACGATTCGCCACCACACGCGCACGTTAGCGCGCGCCTTAAACGTCAAAGGGTTAATGAATATTCAATTTGCCTTAAAGGACGACCGCGTTTACGTTTTAGAAGTCAATCCGCGCGCTTCGCGCACCGTACCGTTCGTCTCGAAAGCGACAGGCGTTCCGCTTCCCGCAATCGCGGCGCTGGTTATGGCTGGCGTGAAAACTCTTTCTGAATTTAACCTGCCGGAAAATTTAGAAGTCTCGAAAGTTTTTGTTAAATCGCCGGTTTTTCCTTTTGCGAAATTTGCCGGCGTTGACCCGGTTTTATCGCCCGAAATGCACTCGACCGGCGAGGTGATGGGCGTCGGCGAAAGTTTTGGCGAAGCCTACGGCAAAGCAATGGTAGGCGCAAGCGTTAAATTACCGACGCACGGCACGGCGTTTTTAAGCGTCAACGATTCCGACAAAGGTCAAGCCGTTGTTTTAGCGCGAAGATTGCAAAAATTAGGTTTCGATTTGATTGCCACTTACGGCACGGCGCAGAGACTAAAGGAAGTCGGTTTGGATTGCGAAACGATTTTCAAAGTCAACGAAGGTCGCCCGAACGTCGCCGATTATATCAAACAAGAATCGATTGCGCTGGTTATAAACACACCCTTAGGACAAACTTCACATTTTGACGAACAGGCGATTCGCCAAGCCGCTTTGCGTCACAACGTTCCGACCGTTACGACAATGACCGGCGCCGAAGCGTTGATTGAGGCAATTGCCTTCAAAAAGAAAGCCGGAAAAATCGTCGTCAGAAGTTTGCAGGAAATTCACGAGCGGCAAGCAATCGTCGGCAGATGAACGCGGGTAAACGTCTTTTAGACGAAATTCCAAATTGCTCTTTCTAATTCGGCGAGCGTAAAATCAATCGCTTCGGGTTTAAGCCGCAAAGCATATTTTCGCAAACTGCTGCATTCATACAGAATTGTTAAGAGCATTAAGCGAGCGCGCAGATTTTCATTCAATTCTTCTTCTTTATAACCGTAAGCGCGAAAAAATTCTCTTTGCAGTTCGCCTTGTCCCTGAATCATCAAAACGCCGACGGCGACAAATTCGTATTCATAAAAACCGGAAAGCGAATCGGCAAAATCAAACAAACCGGAAATTTGCAGGCGACCGTCTTTTTTAGCGAGCCGCAAGTTTCCGAAATGCACGTCTCCGTGCATAAAAGACGGCGCAGAATCAAGCGGTAAAAGTTTGAGATTCGTGTTTAAAAATTCCGGCAAATTCGCCAGCCACTCAGCATTTGCGCCGCTTGACTTCTGCCTTTCGATTGTAGTGTTTGCTTGATACTCGACAAATTTTCGCCAGTCAAAATTCTTTGTCGGTGCTGCATGGGAATGAAGTTCTTTCAAACCATTTGCAAGCTGCGAGAGAATTTTCGTCTGGTCTTTTTTCTTTAATGCCAGCCAAACGTCTCTGGTTATCGAATCGCCCGAAAACTGCGTCGTTACGAAATACTTAAAATTTTCAATCTCGCCCGCGAAAAAAATTTCAGGCACGGGCAAACTCGTTTTCCCGCGAGCCAGCGCAAGCGCTTCGGATTCGCGTTCAAAGCCGTTGCGAAAAGGCGTAAAAATTTTAATAACAAAAGAATCGTCAACCAAAAAGACGACGTTTTCGCCGTGTTCGGAGCGGCGCAAAACTTGAAAAACAATCTTGTGGCGGCGGCAAATCAACGCTGCCGCTTCCAGCCAAAATTTATCTTTGAAATGAAAGATAAACTCCTGCGCCGTTTTGATTTCAGGAAATTTTGTAGTCATCGAAATAGACGATAGAAATATTAAATTGTAACTTTATCTCCAAAACTAAATGGAAAGAAGTTTTTTGACAATTGTTTGTGAAGCGTTCGGACGCCCAAAGCGCGAAACATTTTTCTTCATCGCATCAAAGCGCGATTTGTCATTAATCAATTCATCAATTTTATAAGCTAAGGTTGGAAGATTGTTGCATTTTATCGCGCAGCCTTGCTCTAAAAGATGGTCGGAATTTCGCTCTTCCTGTCCGGGAATCGGATTGACGATGACGAAAACAAGATTTTTCGCCATCGCTTCCGAGGTTGTCAAACCGCCCGGTTTTCCGACAATTAAATCCGACGCCGACATATATTCGTCCATCGCGTTCGTAAATCCGATGGGTTTGAACGTTACAGTTTGATTATTTAATTCTGCGGCGGCAAGTTGTTCGAGTTTTAATTTTAATTGTTCGTTGCGCCCGCAGATTGCCAAAATTTGCGCCGACGTTTTCATTCCCGCTAATGCCCGCAAAAGATTTTCGACGTTTCCGACGCCGAACCCGCCCGCCGAGACGAGAATCGTCAAGCGGTTTTTGTCCAAACCGTATTTTTCGCGCATTGCCGATTTATCTTTCGGCTCGCCGAAAATCGGGTCAATCGGAATTCCCGAAACCGTGATTTTGTTTGCCGGAATTCCGAGTTTTTCCAAATGAACGCGCGTCTCGTCGAGCGCGACGAAATACTGCTCAAAATGATGACACAGCCACATCGCGTGAACGTCGAAATCGGTAACGACAATCGCCTGCGGAAAATCAATTTTCCTTTTCGCTTTCAGCCAGGAGATAATTTCGGCGGGCAGAAAATGCGTCGAGACGGCGATGTCCGGTTTGTAATCTTTCAAAAATTTGATTAAAGGCTGCGTGTTAAGTCTGTCGAGCGCAAGCCGTCTTCGCTCGTTTTGCCAAGGTTTATCAAGCGAATCGTAAATCCAGCCCAAAACTTCCGGCATTTTCCCGACCATATCGAGATACGCTTTGCCGTAGAGACGACGAAAAAGCGGATTCGTGTATTGCAGAACATCGACGTTGCGAATTTCTTCCGCCGCGTTCATCTGCTTGAATGTTTTCTCTAAAGCCTCAGCCGCGCGAAGATGTTCCGCGCCCGCCGAAGCCGATAAAATTAACACTTTCTTAAACATATTTTTCCGGCTCAATAAGTTAAAATCAAAAACGATAAATAATAACCTTTGAAGCGGATTTTGAAAATCGCAAAACGATTCATTGAAAAGAC
>JALYZF010000270.1 GCA_030948995.1 Acidobacteriota bacterium | reverse complement strand
AGATAGAATTGGCGCGGAAATTACGACGCATTATCCGAAAGACATCGGTTTGGGAACTGCAATCACAAAACAGGAAGCGTGGACGGAGCGCGAAGGCTTTGAAGATTTTACGGTTGAAATTCCAGATTTTATTTTTGAAACAATCGAGCAAATTGCTTTTGAAGCCCGCGACGACCAGCGAATCGACAAGCGTTCGGGGGTCTCGCAGCGTTTTCCGATAACGGCTTTAGAAGCCGCCGTTTCAAATGCCGAACGTCGCGCGCTGATTACGGACGAGCGCGAAATTGTGCCGCGCATCTCTGATATTTATTCGGCTTTGCCCGCGATGACAGGCAAAATGGAACTCGAATACGAAGGCGAGCAAATCGGCGCAACTCGTCTCGCTAAAGAACTTATCAAACGCGCTGCGGGCGAGATTTTTGAAGGCTTTTTTCTCGGAATTGATTTTGCGCCGACTGTGCGTTGGTTTGATGAAGGCAATAAAATTTTATTGTCTGAGACGACTTCCGCCGAAGAATGCGTAATGCTGCTTGGAAGCGTGCCGGATTTGATTGATTCGACGCTTGTGCCGCTCGATTTCAGCAAAAAAGAAAAAGCAAAACTTGTCTCGGCGTGCGAATTCGTTCTCGAAGGTCTTTACGCGCAAAACAAAATCTCGCGCAACGAAGAAGGCGGTTTTGAAGCTGCGACAAAAGCAAAGCGTGACCGTCGCGGAATGATTTACGAGGATTTGACCGATTTGGAAGGCTATAATTAAATTGAAAAACTTTGCTTTAAAATATCCGTTTGCCGCAAGCATAATAGTTTTTCTTGCCGTGTTTATTGGTGGAACTATTTTCAGTATTATTTTGGGTATTTTATTGATGAATAGGAGTAATGCTGATTGCAGCGCGCCATGCGATGGCGGCGCAATGGCGGCGGCGGGACTTTGGTATGTCGGATTTTTCGGAAGCCTGATTTTAGGATTTCTTGCCGGAATTTTAACTTTTATATTTTTATTAGTGAAAATATGGAAAAAAGAAAAGGAATTTCTTGAATAATGAGCGCAAACCTAAAATCCGCCTGCGAAAGATTCGTTCCCGGACATCTGCCACAGAAAGCGGGCGAGGAGTTTGCGCTTATTGCTGAATACTGCAAGGAAAATAATTTTGCGGCGGACGTTTACGGCACGGGTGAATTAATTAATTCTTTCGAGAAAAAAGTCGCCGATTTGCTTGGTTTCGAGTCAGCTTGTTTTATGCCGAGCGGCACGATGGCGCAGCAGATTGCGATGAAAATTTACGCCGGAGAATCGGGAAATCAAAGTTTTGCGATTCATCCGACCAGTCATCTCGAACTGCACGAACAACACGCTTACGCGCATCTTTGCAATCTAAATTCCGTTTTAATCGGCGATAAAAACAGACAGTTGAGCGCGCAGGATATTGGGAATTTACGCGAGCCTGTTTCGACCGTTATCATCGAACTTCCGGCGCGCGAAATCGGCGGGCAATTGCCTATTTGGAAAGAACTCGAAGCGATAAAAGAGACAGCGAAAAGCCGAAAATTTTTTCTGCATATGGACGGCGCGCGGCTTTGGGAAACGAAGGTTTTTTACCGGAAAAGTTACAAAAAAATTTGCGCGGGTTTCGATTCGGTTTATATTTCTTTTTACAAAGGCATTGGCGCGCTGACGGGCGCAATGTTGCTTGGCGGCGCGGAATTTATTGAAGAATCAAAAATCTGGCTACGGCGTTTCGGCGGAAATCTTTATCAGCTTCATCCGTTTGTCGCGTCGTCGGCGATGCGTTTTGATAATGCGCTAAAACAGATGCCGGAATACGCGCGGCGAACAAAAGAAGTTTATAAAGTATTGAAAAATATCGAAGGAATTTCGTTTTGTCCAGATCCGCCGCAGGTAAATATGTTTCATCTTTATTTTAATGCGACAGCCGAAAAACTCGCGCAGGCGCGTGATACGATTGCGCGTGAAGATAAAATCTGGACGGCTAATCGCTTTCTGACGACTGCGCTGGAGAATTTATGTTATACGGAAATCTACGTCGGCGAAGGTTTGCTGAAAATCGAAGACGAGGATTTATTCGCCGCTTTTTCAAAATTGGTTGAACTTGCAAAATAAAAAGCCGCGCCAAGTTTTATAAACTTTTCACGACTTTTTTCTAAATTAAAGCTAGTATTTACGGACGGCGAACGCGGTAATATCTGCGTTTTTTCTTGTTGAGCTTGTAAGTGTAAAGCGACGAGCCGCCCGCGCCGATTGCCGAACCGATAAGCGCGCCTTTGCCGCCGGCGGCGATTGCGCCGATAACCGCGCCCGCGCCCGTTCCGATGGCAATGTTGGACGCATTACGGTGTCGCCGGTAAAAGCTCGGTCGCTTGCCGGTATAAACGCGAACCGTTTGGTAACGTCCATTTCTGTAAACTCTTCTGGTTCTGTATGTCTGCGCGTCGGCGCTGAAAGGCAACATAATTGCCACTAGTGCCGCCATCACAAATCCCAGTATAATTTTTTTCATTCTTGTTAGTTCTCCTCTTTATTAAAAATCAAAAATTTTCTTCGGGAGAGAAAACCTCATATAATTTTAAACCGTTGAGTTTTTCGCGCGACATCCATTAAATCTACAAAAGCGGCAAAACCCAAGTCGGTTTGAAATCTACTCGTCTTTTAAAACTATAATACAAAAGTCGTGAAAAGTCCTAAAACCTTTCACGACTTAAATTGTTTTCACGCTGCTTTTCTGCAAAAATTTACAAAAAATTAGTAGCGGCGTTTTTTCTTGTTCAGAACGTATGTGTAAAGCGCGCCTGCGCCTGCGCCTGACAAAGCGCCGATTCCCGCGCCGCGTCTGCCTCTTGCGACTCCGCCTATAAGAGCGCCCGCGCCAGTGGCGATGCCGACGTTAATCAGGTTGCGGTGACGACGATAAAAGCTCGGACGATTGTAAGCCGTATAACCAGCCGTTCTGTAGCGCGGTGCAGAAGAATAAGTTCTGTAACGCGGCGCATATCTTGCCGATTGATAACGCGGGACATATCTGGTTCGATAACGCGGCGCATATCTAACGTATCTAGCGCTTCGATAACGCGGCGTATATCTTGCTGTTCGATAAGACCTCGTGTTGCATGAGCATTGTGCTTCCGCCGCAAGCGGCACGGACACCATAAATACAAATAAAACTAACAAACTTGCTATTATTTTTTTCATTACTTTATCTCTCCATCTCTCCCGAAATATATTTTGAAGGTTGTGATTTCTCTACGGCTTCAAATATGGCAATCAATATGCCAAAACAAGAAGAGTTTGATTTTCCAGCAACTTAAAACTTTTTCGTCTGTTTTCGAGTGCATTTGAAAATACTATATCGTTAGTCATTAACCGATATAGTATAAAAATCTGTTAAGCAAAAAATTGTATCGCCGCTTGCCGAATTTGCCTATATTTATTTGTTTGGAATGTGTTAAATTTTTAATAGAACAGCATTTTAATAAGTTTGATTCGATTGCAAAAAGTCGAGCTACAAAACGATGAAATTTATCCGTTATTCAAAATTCAAAGGTTTCGATGTGTCTGGCGTCAATCTCGGTGATTTAATGCAGTCGCTCTCGGACTCCTTGCTCGATTCGGGCTACAATGACGATTATTACTGGACGCGCCAGCGAAACGAAACGGACGATTCGCTCGACGCGCTGCGACAAGCCTTGATGCAGGCGCTTCTCGAACAGGGAATGCTGACCGAACGGCAAATCGAAGAAATGCTCGCTGAAAACGAAGGCAAATTTAAAGGCTCCCTGCTCGAAGAATTGATAAACCAATTGATTGAACGCCTTGTCGAAGAAGGTTATTTGAACTTAAAGGAAGTCGAGCAGCCGCAGGCGCAAAGACAACGGCAAACGGGCGAAGGACGCGGCGAAATCGGACAGGCGCAGACGCGCGACATTCGTTTTGAAGTTACAGAAAAAGGCTTGGATTTTCTCGGCTACAAAACGTTGCAGAAA
Source organism: Acidobacteriota bacterium (assembly GCA_030948995.1). Taxonomy (GTDB): domain Bacteria; phylum Acidobacteriota; class Blastocatellia; order Pyrinomonadales; family Pyrinomonadaceae. Next base: position 16,978 of record JALYZF010000270.1, on the reverse strand, counting down.
CTTCTCGGCTCGGTCGGAAAATCTTCAATCGGCAGACACGACACCGCGCATCTCGATACGGGAATCGAAGCGGCGCAAGCGTCGAAACAATATGAGTTCGGCGACACGATAAATCTGGACGTGAACGCGACGTTGATGAGCGCAATTCAGCGCGAAGGCTTGGGCGTTCCGCTTAATTTAGAATACAAAGATTTATACGTTCACCAGCAGGACTATCAATCCTCCTGCGCTACGGTCGTGATGCTCGACTGTTCGCATTCGATGATTCTCTATGGCGAAGACCGTTTTACGCCCGCCAAAAAAGTCGCGCTTGCACTGGCGCATTTAATCCGCACGCAATACGCCGGAGACAGCTTGAAAATAGTTCTCTTTCACGACGGCGCGGAAGAATTGCCGCTTGCAAAACTCGCTACGACACAAGTCGGACCGTATCATACAAACACGGCGGAAGGCTTGAAATTAGCCAGAAGAATTTTGAACGCGCAGCGCAAGGATATGAAACAAATCGTGATGGTTACCGACGGCAAGCCGACTGCCGCCTTTATCGAGCCGTCAAACGCCGCGTTTTTCTCGCATCGCCGTTATTCGCAGTCGGTCAAAGGCGAAAAGAAACTCTTGTATAAGAATTCGATGGGCAACGACCCGTTCGTAATGGCGGAAACTTTCAAGGAAGTTCAAGCCTGCCGCAAATCCGGCATTATGATAAATACGTTTATGCTGGCGAGCGATTATTATCTCGTCGAATTCGTCAAACAAATGTCTGCAATGACGCGCGGCAAAGCGTATTTCGCCAATCCGAACAATCTGACCGAGTTTGTTTTGATGGATTTTATGAAACGCCGCACGAGCCGCGTCAAATAACAACAGAAATGCTTTTCCGAGAACTGCTCACCAACGAACTGCACAATCAACGCGCCGATTTTCAGCGCTTTGCCGAATCGCAGGCAAGCGATTTGACCGCGTATTTGCACGTTCTTCGGGAATTGCAGCAAACTTCGAGCGCGGAAATAAATGAAAAATTGTCAAAACGCGAAAATAGTGGTGCGCTGCCCTCAGCAGAAATAGACAAGCATCAAACCTTTACCTTCGGATTTGCCGAAAGCTGGGCAAATCACGAAGAAGCTAGAAATTGGGCGCGTGAAATTTTGCAAAACCGCACCACTTTTGCGGCGGACGCGAGCCAGATTTTGCCCGGACGAGATATAAGTCTGCCGGTTGCGGCAATTCAAGTCGGCTGGTTTGAAAATCCGCATTCCGACTCTCTGCCGTATGAAAAAAACGCGCAGTTTATAGTTTTGTCGCCGGAAAAATTGTTGGAAAATCAAAGCGAGCCTCTGACGCCGGAAACGCGCGTCGGCGAGATGCGCTTTCACGCCGAAGTCGAGCGCGTCGGGGAATTTTTAAAAGCAAAAAAAGGCTGGCACGAGCGCGACGAACGAATGCCGCTTGCATTCTTTGACGGAACGCTGCTCGTTTCATTTTCCTTACCGCAGACTGCGCTTCAGCAAAGTTTTTTGCAGGCGATGGTTAATCTCGTACGCCTTTCGAGCGAAACGAAAGTGCCGCTCGTCGGCTATGTTGACCGCAGTTATGCGCGCGATTTGCTGAATATGCTCGACGCTTTCGACGATAAAACAACGTCGGAAAAACAAACGCTGTATGATGCGACAATTCTGCACAGCGCGACGCCGGCGATGGCGCAACCCTTAAAATTCTGGGGCGACCGCACCTGTTTTTGTTATTCAAACCGTAAAGGTTTGAGCGCCTTTATTGACGCAGAAACCGAAAAATCGCTCGTCGGTTTTGTCTATTTGCAAACCACTTCAGACGCTGCGCCCGCGCGTCTCGATATTCCCGCTTGGATTTACGAAGAAAATCTTCTGGATGAAGTTTTAGACGCCGTGCGTGCCGAATGCGTCATCGGTTTGGGTTACCCGTATGCGCTTGAAACGGCTGACGCGACGGCAGTTATAACGGCACGCGACCGCGAAGTTTTCCTAATGGCTTTACAAGAGTTTGCCAGTCGTGAAAAACTAAATTTCTCGGTTTCGCGCAAAGCGACGAGCAAGGGAAGACGCAGATAAATGGAAAACGAAAAACGGAAAATGGAAAATGAAGAGCGCAGCTTAGAGCGCGTGAAATTTTCCGCAGTTCGTTTCCCATTGTCTATTGAAAAAAATTGTCCGGCTTGCGGAAACGACGCGCAGCGCAATGACGCGAAGTTTTGCAGCGTTTGCGGAAAATTTTTGGGCGAAGACTATCAACCGCTCGACAGTCTTCGCGCTTCGTATCGTTTGCAGGGAAAATCCTTTGCCTCTCAAAAGGCTCTAAAAACTGAAAAACACCGCAAGGAGAAAAACGAAAATTTATTCGAGGAAAATAAAAACCCCGCGTCAGACGCCGCAAGAGCATTTGTCGTCTATTCGCTCGTGCCTTACTTGGGCATTCTGTTTTGCCCGTTCGCCGTTTTGACTGGTGGCATCGGCGTTTTTGTTTCCTACCGCAAACCTTATCTCGGCGGCGGGCGAACTTCCGCTTTCAGCGTCGCTCTCGGGTTTATAATTTTCGCCGTCCAGATTTTTCTGTGGTGGCTTTTGTATATTATTCCCGAATTAGGAAGAAAGATTTAGCCACGCGCTTATACAAACCAGCACGAATAAATATAAAAATAATTCGTATTCATTCGTGTAAGTGCGTGGCAACAACTCTTATGAAAATCGCCAAAATCGTTTCGTCAAATTCGCATATTGATTACGTCGGGCGCGTTATTGATTCGCTGGATGCGAGCGAGCCGCCGTCGGCTGAAGATTATGGTTTTGCACAATTTGTCAGCTTGCCGCTCGACGCCGAAACGGAAATTGTCGGCGTAATCTATGATTCGATTTTGCTGAATCCAGACTATGCCAATTTCGGTCCGCGCCTTTCGCCGAAACCGGAACTCGGCAATTTCAGTCCAGATTATTTGAACGAGCAGGGATTTCTTATTGGCATTCTGCTGCTCGGCTGGCGCGCCCATAACGGAAAAATCACGCACGGTGTTCCACGCCGCGTCGTTCCCGCCGGACAAGACGTTTTCAGAATTGAAGACGCGGAAGTTAGACGATTTCACATCGACGAGAGCGAGTGTCTGCAAATTCATTACTACTCGCAAATCGTTGCGCACGCCGGACTTTTCGCTGTTCCGCTGCTCGAAGCGATTATCGAACAGCTTAGTTTAGATTGCTCGGACACAGACCGTCAGCGGCTCGGCGTTCTAAAACAGACGCTTGCTTGGCAACGCGCCTTTGGCGGAATGCGTCTATGAACTTGAGTCTTTAAAGTTTAAAATCCTAAAATTAAAAAATGGTTATGAAAAAAGTATTATTTTTATTGGTTTTGAGTGTGTTTGCTTTTGCCGCCGCAGTCTCGGCTCAGCCGCGTCCGATTGAGAAAAAACCCGAAGTTCAAACGCAGACGAAAACCGTCGCTGCCGCGCCGAATTCTTTTCCTGCCAAATACGACGGCGGAATGTATGGCTTTAGCGAAAAAAAGAAAGGCACGCTCAAATTTGACGACGCCAATGAACGGCTCGTTTTTTACGGCGAAGACCAGAAGGAAAAATTTTCGATTCCGTATAAAGCGATGCTCGTGATTTCTCCGCAATCGCGCTCGGTTCGCTCGACGACCGGAACTGTCGTCAGCGCAATTCCGCTGCCCGGCGCGGGGCTTGCCAGTCTCATGCGGTCAAAAAACCGTTATCTGGTGGTCAATTACGACGACCCGGACGTTGACGTGAAAGGTCTTGTAAACTTTAAGTTAGCGAACAAAGAGCTTCTCGAATCGGTTATCCAAACTCTCGGTGAAAAGGCGAAACTCAAGCAGCGCGGCGACTCTTATTACCGCCCGCGCGACGCAAAAACCGAGATATAACCTTTAATTAAAATCTCCGAAACGATGCTGCAAAACGGCGGCGACTGCAATTGCCGCCGTTTCCGCGCGCAGAATTCTGCCGCGCAAAGTTACAATCTGGAAACCTTTTTTCCTAGCCGCTTCAATTTCAGAATCTTCCCAACCGCCTTCCGCGCCGACAATTGCCGTTATTTTTTTGCCTGCTTTGATTTGCGAAAAACTTTCACCGTCTTTTTCCGCAAATAAAATAAAATTTTCGCTGCCCGGACGCGCAGATGCGAAGATTGTTAAAAATTTTTCAAAATAAATCGGCGCTTCGATTTTCATTAAGCGCGCGCGTCCCGATTGTTTCGCCGCTTCAAGCGCGATTCGCTGCCAGCGTTCAAGTTTTTTTGCGCCGTCGTTAGCATTTCTGATTTTCACATCGGCGCGTTTCGTGATTAAAGGAACAATGTTTGACACGCCGAGTTCGACGGCTTTCTGAACGACCAAATCAAACTTTTCGCCTTTGAGAAGCGCGACCGCGAGCGTTAATTCGAGATTCGATTCGGTTGATTTGGGCGCAATTTCTTTAATAATTTCAAGACGAGTTTCGCGTTTTTCAATTTTATCTATGTTGCACAAAAACTCTTTGCCTTCGCCGTCGAAGACCTGAATTTGCTCACTCTCGCTCAAGCGCAGAACGTCGCGCAAATGTCTTGTTTCTTCAAAACCGAGCGTGATTCTTGCGTTTTGGAAATTTTGTGGGGAGGCGTAAAAGCGTCGCATTCGTCTTAAAAAGTAAGCGCGTCGGCACTGACGCCGAAGTCTTTCGGATTTTGCGCGATTGTTCCGATAGCCAGAAAATCGAGCGCGAAATTATATTCGGCGTCTGTTATTTTGCCTTGCTGTTTTAGAAACCAAATGGTGCGAATCTCGCGCGGGCTAACGTTTTGCGTCTGTTTCGACAATGCCTCCAAAACGCTTTGCAGCGCTCTTGCGTTTCCAGCCGCGCCGCGCTCGTATCCGGCAATTATCAGCAAATTATCGTCGGCTAATTTATTGTCGAGCGTGATTTTAAGCTCGCCTAAAACAGGCAGCATCTGCCCGGCAACGGCGAGCGCATCGCCTCGTTGATTACCGATTTTCGCCAGCGCCGCAATTGCCAAAAACTGCGGTTTCATATTTTGTGAACTCGCCAAAGTCGAAAACTGCGCCGAATTTTTTTTCACCGATTTCAAATTTTCGGCTAAAGCGGCGGAACTTTTTAATTGATTTATTTTTGCGCCGACGGCTTCGGCTTGTTTATCAGTCAGAAAAGCCTTCGGGTCGTTGAGCGCAATATGGCGCAGAAACGCGGCTGAATTCTGAACTGTTTTTTCAGCGTCGCTGGAAGTTTTACTGCTCGGCGTTGTCGCCGTTTCATTTTCGATTTCAACAGTCGGCGAAGCGGATGTTATGGTCGTTGATGTTGTCTTATCGGGTGATTTCGGCGTTGGGGTTTCATCCGTCGAAGCGGTTTCTTTTACGGTCGAATTTCTGGTTGACGAATAAACAAAACCGCCTTCGCTTTTGACTGTTTCATTTTCGGATTTTCCGCTCAAAGCTAAAAATAATCCGCCAGCTACGAGCAGAACAAATATTCCCAAAACGGGGATGAGCAATAAAATTGCAGTCGGAAATGAATTGCCGTTTGAATCTGCAGCGGCTTGCACACTTGACCCGCCGCTTGAATTTTCGGCTTCGGCGCTTGCAGAATCTTTGCCGCTTCCATCGGCTGATGAATTATTTGCGTTCGGGTCATCGGAGACGATTTCAACTTCGATTTCCAAACCGCCGCCGAGATTCAATTTATCTTCATTTTTCAGCCCGACAGGTTCGGTTAAATCTTTATCGTTCAAAGTCGTGCCGTTGCTCGAACCGCAATCGGACACGACGAAAATGTCGGCGAAGCGTTCGATTTTTATATGCTGACGCGATAATCTGCCGTCAGCAATCGACAAATCATTTTCCGAATGTCTGCCAACGACAAATTTTTCCCGCTCGACCGAGATGCGTTTGTCATCGCCGTTTGCGTCCTTAAATTTTAGCCAAAGCTCTGTCATTAAAAGTAGTCAGTAGTCAATAGTCAGTAGCCAGTAGAATCAGATTTAACTGACGACTAACCACTGACAACCGGCTACTTTGTATAAGTTGAAAGCGGCTGCAAATTGACGCCGAAATCCTGCGGATTTTCGCCGATAATTGCGGTGGCGAAAAACTTTGGAACGTATTTGATATTTTCGTTATTAAACTGCTTGCCCGCGCTGCCTTCCATTATGTTTTTATTCGCCATCAAAGTCCAAAAACTGCGACTTTGACTGGCGGCGGCGGCGAAAACTTTGTCCAGATTTTTGCTTAAATTTCCTTGCCCGCTATTGTAGCTGGCAATTGCTAGCGGCACGCTGTCGGGCGCAGTTCCGAATCGTCCGATTAAACTCTTTAAATACCTCGACGCGCCTTTCGCCGCCGCTTCCGGCTCGCACCTCTGGTCTGCGCTCAAACCGTAATCGGGCGCGCTCGACGCAAGAAATTGAAACATTCCTTTGGCGTGCGTCGGACTTTCCAGACAGGTGCAGTGTTCTGATTCAATCATCGCCACATAAATTCCAAGCTGAGGGTCGATGCCTTCGGCGTTGAAATAACGGTTGATAAACGGGCTGGTTTTCGTCGCGCGCTCTAAAACCGTGTTGAAATCGCTCGAAATCCAGCCGCCTTGCGAACAGTTGTCATTGCGCGCCTTTGCCAGCCGCGAGACATAACCGCCTACATATCTTTTTATTTCCTGAACGGCTGCGGGCGGAATCGGCTCGCTCGCCTGATTACCGATAATGCGCGCCACTTTTTCGGCTTTGGCGGCGATATAACGATTTTTTTCGTCGTCCGACATCGCTTGATATTTTTTGCCAGTCGGAAGCGCGACGGCGTTCGTGCCGCCGCTTGATTCGGTCGAATTCGGCAAACTCGTATTGCTGTCGAGGCTGCTGCTCGAAGAAGTTTTTTGCGGTTTCGGAGTTTTTTCGCGCTTGCTTTTATTGTCTTCGGCATTTGAAGAACTATCATCTGCAACAGATGTTTCGTCAGATTTATAAACAATTTCCTTATCGCTGCCGCCACCGAACGCTTTGAAGCCGATGAAAATTACCGATACGCCGATAATTAAAAGCGCGCAGCCGGTTACGGCAAGCGTAATCAGCATCGTCCGATTTGGCGATGCGCCGGATGCGGCAACGCTTTTTGAAACGTTTCCAGCCGAACTATTATTTTGCGCCGTTTGTTTTTCCGAGATTCGGACATTTAATTTCGTGAAATTACCGATTTTTATCTGGTCGCCGCTGCGAAGAGGCGTTCCGCCGCCGGAGACGCGCTCGCCGTTGACAAAAGTTCCGTTAGTCGAATTTTCATCGACAATCCAAACGCGGTTGCCGTCGCGATAAACGGTCGAATGCAAGCGCGAAAGTCCGTCGTCGGGAAAGCGAAAATCGGCTTCGGTGCCGCGCCCGAAAGACATTTTTTCGCCTTCGACCGCAATTTCCTGCGAACCTTCCGGCGTCGGATATGTCAGAACAACTTCAATCATAGAAAAAGGAACGATGAATCAGGAAGGCTGAAAGATGAATTAAAGAAATGGTCTTATATTCACCATTCATCCGTTCCTCATTCATCATTTTCTCCCGTCCATCATTTTATATAAAGTTCCGAAATTGGTCGGTCTTTTTTCAAGCCGAATTTCTGCGGGTTTTCCGCGACTAATCCGGCGGCGAAAAAACGAACGACTTCATCGCGCTGTTTTGCGTCTTTTATTACGCTCCAAAAATCTTTGCGGTCGGCAGGCAGCGTCGTTTTCCAAATGCTCGCTTCCTGCGGTGATTTACCGTAGGCAGCGACAGCGTAAATCGTATCGCCCTCGAAAACCGATAAAATCAAAGCCTTCAAATAAAGCGAAGCCGCTTTTGCCGCGCAATTTTGGGATGCGTCCGACAAAGTTTCCGCGCCGCAAAACCCGTTATAAGAATTGGCTGTCGCAAAATCGCGGTTCATTCGCCACAAACCTTCTTCCGCGCCTTGCGCCTGCAGTTTAAATTGACTGCGGCTCATCGCCAAAATGAATCCAAGCGGCGGGTCGAGATTCTGCTCGCGGACAAACGCGCCGTTAATTTGGTCTTTAAACGGTTGCGCCCGCGCGAAATAACCTTCCGAAGAAGTGTATTCGGCAGTCTTTTTTTGAACTTCCTGCAAAAACTGTTGATTGAAAACATATTGCGAATTACCTGAAAATTCTTTGAGCAGGCGCTTGGTCATTTCCTGCGTTTCAATCAGGGAAACTTTGCCGCTTTTGTCTTGTTTCGGCACGGGCGTCGCATTTTCGGCAACTTCCGCTTCAGGCGTCGGAGTCGGCGTAGCGATTTCAATTGTTTCAAACGCGAGCGCGACTTCCGTAGGCTGAACGATTTTATTGCCGTCCTCGTCTTCAAGAACAATTTGTAGCGCTTGAAGACTTCCGTTTGCAAGGTCGGGAAATTTTTTCGGGTCAATCGTCGCCTTAAAAGGCTGTTCGTCCGCATCGGCAAATTCGACGCCGTTGACGAGAAAAATTGCGCGCGTGGCGCAATCGGCGTCGGCGGTTTCAATTTTTATGTCGGTCGGCTCGCTGATTGTGTCGCCGTTTTCAGGCTTGACGATTCTTGCTTTGGCTTCGCATTTTGCCGGCGATGCGTAAAAAAAGTAAAACAACAACGCCCCGACGACGAAAACAATTGCCAAGCCGCCGACTACGCCCGCCAACGCCAATATCCAAGGCAATTTTGAAATGGCTTTTTTGTCTTTGACAATTTCTTTTTCTTCTTTCGTTTGAGCGTCTTCGGCGTTTAAATTCGCGTTTGCGGCAGCGGACGCGCTCGTTTCCTTCTCTTCTGCAGCAGATTCTTCGCCGAGCGAAAACTCGATTTTGCTTGTTCCGCCGAAAACGATTTTGTCGCCATCGTAAAGCGGTTTTTCCGACGTGACGCGCTCGCCGTTAACGGTTGTGCCGTTGCTGCTGCCGAGTTCGACGAGCAGAAAATCATTGTCGCCGCGTCGTTCGATTTCGGCGTGATAGCGCGAAACATTCGAGTCGGAGGGAAAGGCAATCGTGTTGTCGGGCGCGCGTCCAATCGTCGTAATTTTTTCGCCGAGCGTGATTTCCTTACCGTCAAATTTTATTTTCGCGTCTGCCATTTGCGGGAAGAGAATAAAAAAATTGTCTATTCTTGAGATTTATAAAAAAACAAAAAATAAACGCCGATTAAAAACACGATGGCGAAAAGAGCCATTGCCACAATTCCGAAGACGCCGAAAATTATTTTGGGAACTCCGTTTTTTGATTCGGCGGGCTTGTCCGGCATTATTTGATTTATGTTCAACTCTTCGGGAAGATAGGGCTGCGGCTGAATGTCTATACCGGACGCCGCAAGCGGATTTTCTTCTTTTACGGTTTGTTCCGGCTGCGGCGCAGCTTGCGTCGGCAATTGATTCGGCGGCATTTGTGTTTTTTGACTGCCGTGCGTTGTGCCGTCCGAGACGCGAAAAACTGGTTCGGGCATTTTCCATTCGTCGTTTTTCGCGCTCGCCGTTTCGGTTTTGGCAGTTTGCGGCGCGTCCATTGCCCAATCTTCGATCATCGGTTTGTTCGTGTCCTCGCTTTTTTCACTCATCGCATTCAAAAATTAAACTCGTCCGACATAATTTCAAATTTCAGGTCTGCAAATCCAAAACGTCCGACCGCGTGATTATGCCCGTAATGCGCTTAAAATCTTCGATTAAAACAGCCGGAGATTTCTGCAGCTGTTTTTTTATATCGTTAAAGCTGGCGTCAACGTCGAGAACCGGAAAACTTTTGTCCATCAACTCGCTGACGTTTGCCTGAAGCAGTTCACGGTTTTCAAGCAGTTTTGTCAAAACCCGGCTTTCCTTAATCGAGCCGACCGATTTATGGTCTTCAAGGACGGGAAGCTGCGTTACACCGTTTTCGTTCATTCGCGCAAGAGCGTCGCTGACCGGCTCGTTCGGCGCGACAAAAACAAGCTGGCGCGGCGCGGAAGCGGTTTTTGTTCCCGTAATCAAACCCGCCGTAATCTTTTGCGGTTCGAGCAAAAGTTTTTCCTTCATCCATTCGTCCGAATGAAATTTCGTTAAATAATGTTCGCCCGTATCGCAAACGATGAATACTACAAGACTGTTTTCATCCAATTTTTTTGCCACTTTTAGCGCGGCGGCGAAATTTGTTCCCGTCGAGCCGCCGCAGAAAATTCCTTCGACGCGAGAGAGTTGCCGCGCCAGCTCGAAAGATTCGCGGTCGGTGACATTGATAATCTCATCGATAATTTTCATATCGGCGTTACCGACCGGCACGGATTGCCCGATACCTTCGACCAAGTAAGGCGTCGCTTCCGGCACGCGCCCCGATTCCTTATAAGTTTTGAAAATCGAGCCGTAAGGGTCTGCGGCAATGATTTTAATATTCGGATTCTGCTCTTTTAGAAAGCGGCTCGTGCCGCTGATTGTGCCGCCCGTTCCGATGCTCGAAACAAAATGCGTAATGCGCCCGTCCGTATCGCGCCACAATTCGGGACCCGTTGTGCGATAATGCGCCAAAGGATTTGCCGGATGATTGTATTGGTCTGGATAAAATGAATTCGGCGTCTCGCTTGCGATTCGCCTTGCCGTTTCGACGTAATGGTCGGGCGTCCCGGGTTTTGCCGCCGCCGGGCAAATTACCACATCCGCGCCCAGAGCTTTCAGGTAACGCGATTTTTCGACCGACGCTTTTTCCGTCAAAACGAACACGCATTTATAGCCTTTGACCGCCGCCGCCATCGCCAAGCCGATTCCGGTGTTGCCGGAAGTCGCCTCGACAATCGTTCCGCCTTTCTTTAATGTTCCGTCCTTTTCGGCGGCTTCAATCATCGAGATTCCGATGCGGTCTTTGACCGAAAAACCGGGATTCAAATTTTCCATTTTGGCGAAAATTTGCGCTTTAATTCCTTGTTGTTCGGCAAGACGATTTATCTTTACCATTGGCGTGTTGCCGATGAGACCCAAAACATCACTGTAAAATTTCATTAATTCTCCGACAAATCCTTGTGGAAATATTTTTATATAATAACGCCAATAATTCTAGCCTTTGTTGCCGAGTCTGCAAAACCGAAAGCAAAAAAATATCGCGCGCGGCTTTAAATGATAATTTTAAAACTCGCGTCTTTCACTTTTTACGAAGAAGAAAAATCATTTTCGACCAGCCAATCGGCTCTGTCAAAGGGAATTCGTAATTATCGACAACTTCAAAATACTGCTTGGCAATGGCTTCGGTTTCTTCAATAGAGTGAGTCTTAAAGTTATACAAAATTTCGAGAACCGAGCCGACTATAGAAGGTCTGACCGGAATCAAAACGAGTTTTGAGCCGGTTTTTAGAACACGCGCGAATTCGCGCAAGCCCTCTTCTAAGGAGACGTATTCCAAAACGCCGCACGTTAAAATTAAATCAAAAGTTTCCTCTGAAAACGGTAGATGCAAAACGTTTCCCTGAACGGCGCAGACGTTTTCGGCGTCGGTTCTGTCGTCTCGCCGAAACTCTTCGCGCGCGACGTCCAGCGAGTTGAAAGACAAATCGAGCGCGACGGTTTTTCGCGGGCGATAATCCGCCGCGTAAAAGCCGAGCGTTACAATTCCCGTCCCGCTTCCCGCGTCTAAAACGAGCGAATTTTCATTAATATCTAAATCCAGCGAGCGCAGATATTTTGCCACCGAAGCCCGATAACCGTTAATGCCCATCATTAAATTATGAACATCGGCAATGCGGTCGTAGAAATTTTGCGTTTTAGTTTTAGACGTTTCGATGTCTTTCGCCATAATGATTTGGGAAAATAGAGAAAAGCAAAAGAAAAGCAGGCAAATTTTTCACAGCGTTTTGCCTTTTTACTATTGCGTTTTTACTTTCTCATTTTTCCGCCAGAAGTTTTTCGATTTCCTGCCGGATTTCTTCTTCGCGCGTCGCGCTCGTGCCGGTTTCGATATAGCGGACGATGCCTTTGCGGTCAACCAAAACTGTTGTCGGTAAACCAACTGCGCCGTAGGCAATCTGGCTCAACTGATTTGTCGCTACCGCAAAATCATACGGCAGCTTTTTTTCAGCTTGATATTTTTTCAGGAACGCGAGTTCAGTCGCATTATCCGTTTTCTCACCGTCGTATTTGCCGTAATAGCGCGTCAAACCGATAATGACCAGCCCGTCTTTTCTAAACGTTTGCTGCCATTCGCTCAAAGCCGGAAAAGCCGAAACGCACGGACCGCACCACGTCGCCCAAAAATCGATTAAAACGACGCGCCCGCGCAAAGCGGCAAAAGTTTGCGGCGCGCCCGGAAACCAATCGGTAACGTCTTGGAGTTCGGGCGCTTGCTCGCCAAGCAGTTTGTATTGCGCTTCTCGTTTTTTCAAGCGATTGATTATGTCATCCTGCACGGGCTTTGAAACAAAATCTCGCGTCGTGTTTCGTATCGCGTTTTCATACATTCTCAAAGCGGCTGCCTTGCGCTTTGTTTCGATTAAGTATTTGATGTTTTCGTCTATTGCGGCGTAATAAATTTCGCTCGAACCGATTAAAAGGGAAGTTTGGCGCAAATCTTCCAAAGTTCTATCGGCTTCCGCCTGCTTGCCGCCTTCTTTATAAATTTCAAAAACATTCAAGCCCGCATTTAAGATTTCATTTAAACCACGAAAACGCGAAGCCGAATCTTTGAGAAGAGTTTTAGCGGCGCGATAGGCTTCTTCGGCGTGCGGCGCGGCTTTTGTAAAATCCTTTTCTTTTTTGTAGCCGACGGCGAGTTCGGTTTCCATTCGCGCCCGCTCGCTTAGCCGTATCGGTTCATTTTTCAAATACTCGGCGAGAAGCGTTTCGGCTGCATCAAATTTTTTTTGTTTTGCCGAAATTACGCCGACGACAGAGAGCGCCGTTTGCAGTTTTTGCGCGTCCGGCTTTTCCGAGTTGAGAAACTTTCGCAATTGCTCGCCCGCGCCGTCGAAATTCTCGGCAATCCAGTGCAGCATTCCGGCGTAATAAAAATCTTCGCCTGCCAGATTCTGCCGCGCGTCGGCGATTGCCGCGTATTTTGCCGCGAGTTGTTTCTGCTCGTGCAAAACAAAATAATAGATATTTTCGGCAAACGGAATTTTTTTCTGCTCGTATTCGGCAAACTTCCGTTTTGCATAACTGTTTGCGTCCGCAAACATCTGCTCGACAGTTAAATCGTTTGCCGGATTTTTTCCCGCAGGATTCGGTGAGGCAGTCAGCACAATGCGACCGGATTGAGCGAAAACGCTGCTGCTTAAAGCTAAAACAAATAAAATTAAAATCAAAAAATAACGCATAAAACTTTACTGAGCCGTTCTTGTGTAAAAACGTTGTATGCCGAAGATTTCCAGATATTTAGATTCTTTATCATCCACTATTTTGTCGGCTAAAATTTTCGCCGTCAGCGGAGCGAGCAAGATTCCATTGCGATAATGCCCCGTTGCAAGAAAAAGATTTTCAAACGAATATGGCGTCCTGCCAAGAATCGGCAAGCCGTGTGCCGCGCGCGGTCGCAAGCCCGCCCATTTTTCCGAGATTTCGAGACTTGCAAGACTCGGCGAGATTTCCTGCGCGTTTTGCCGCAGAAATTCGATTCCCGCTTCGGTCAGGTTTTTGTCAAACCCGACATCTTCCACAGTCGCGCCGGAAAGTATTCTGCCGTCGGCACGAGGCACAAGATAACCGCGCGGCGTGTAAATCACCTTTGAGAATAAACGCTTCGCCGTTTGAAAACTAATCATTTGCCCGCGAATCGGTCGGATTCTCGGCATCGGAAGGTGTGGCGTGTCGGATTCGAGGCGCATAATCCAATTGTTGATGAGCGATGTCCATGCGCCCGCAGTTAAAACGATTTTTTCGGCGAAAAAATTTTCATTGTCGGTTTGCGCGCCTATGACTTTGAAGTCTTCGATTATTAAATTTTTAACTTTAGAGTTTGTGCGGATTTCAATGCCGTTCGACTGAGCGAATTTTTCAAGCGCAACCAGCAGTTTACGGTTTTCAACTTGCCAATCGTTCGGAAAAAACAACGCTTCGCGCACGTCGGGCGAGACGAATGGCTCGATTTTTCGTGTCTCTTGAGCGGAAAGATATTCAACGGGAAAAGCAGATTTCTTTTGCCACTCGAAACGCTCGCTGATTTCTCTCGAATCGGTTTCGGTAAAAGCCAGATAAAGTGTTCCATTTCGGTCTAGCTCAATATCAACGCCGGTTTCGTCAAACAATTCGCGTGCAAAATTCGGGTAAAGCGCGTTTGATTCGTTACAGAAATAAAAAAAATCATTCGTCTCCGAAGTTTCCGCGTGCGGCGCGAGCATTCCGGCGGCGGCGTATGAAGACTCTCGCCCTACTTGCGCGCCGCGTTCGAGAATCGTGATTTTTTCGACGCCTTTTCTGCAAAGCTCGCGCGCCAGCGTCAAACCGATTACGCCGCCGCCGACAATTAAAATGTCAGAGTTTTTCGAGTGATTCATTTCCGGTAAAAATTTGCTTTCGATTTCTGCATTGCCGATGTCTGCAACGTTTATGATGACAGATTTTGCCGTTTATTGACAAAAGAAGAATCGTCGAGCCATCGAAAATTGTTTTTCTTTGGCAAGCCGTCATAAGAGTCAGCGGAAGAAAATTTTTGCAATTTGCATTCGGATAACGGCGGCGAATTTGCTACAAAATAAATGTATGACAAATGAATTGGTAAAAGTTAAACGCTCTCGAATCGGTCTTGGTTTATTCGCTATAAGCGACATTCAGAAAGAAACCCGTATCATTCAATATACGGGCGAAAAAATCTTACGCACCGACCGCGCGCGGCATAAAGGCAGATATTTATTTACGCTCAACGACAAATGGACGATTGACGGCAAAAGCCGCGCGAACATTGCCCGTTACGCCAATCATTCGTGTCGACCGAATACAAAAACACTGACCATCGGACACAAAATCTGGGTCATAGCCAAGCGAAAAATCAAAGCGGGCGAAGAGATAACCTACAATTACGGCAAAGAGTATTTTAATCAATTTATTAAACCGTTCGGCTGTAAATGCGTCAAATGCACATCCGCCGCGTCCGTAGATACTGCGAAAAATTAAGCGCCTGTTGAGTATTAAAGCCAAAATGCTAATATGTTTGTCAACAAATCGGTAAAATAAAATCGGCAAAAAACTTTTATGGCAAAACACACAATTACGTTAATTCCGGGCGACGGCATCGGACCTGAAATCGTCGCGGCGACCGTCCGCGTCATCGAAGCGTCGGGCGTCGATATTGAATGGGAAACGCAGATTTTAGGCGCACAGGCGCTCGAGAAATTCGGCACGACTTTGCCGGAAGCGGCGACCGATTCGATTAGGAAAAACAAAGTCGCGCTCAAAGGTCCGCTGATGACGCCGATTGGCAAAGGTTTTACGTCTGTGAACGTCGGTTTGCGAAAGGCGCTCGACCTTTACGCGAACGTCCGCCCTATCAGAGCGCTGCCGAATATTCCGTGCAAATATCCTGAACTGAATTTGGTTATCGTCCGCGAAAATACCGAGGATTTATACGCCGGACTCGAACATACGGTCGTTCCCGGCGTTGTCGAAAGCATTAAAATCATTACCGCAAAGGCTTCCACCAGAATTTCACGCTACGCTTTTGAATTTGCAATGCGTGAAGGACG
The DNA here is from genome assembly GCA_030948995.1 of Acidobacteriota bacterium. GTDB lineage: Bacteria > Acidobacteriota > Blastocatellia > Pyrinomonadales > Pyrinomonadaceae. The sequence continues at coordinate 1,307 of JALYZF010000270.1, read as the reverse complement.
CAAAAAAGTTACGGCGGTTCATAAAGCCAATATTATGAAATTGTCGGACGGACTTTTTCTACAATGTTTTTATGATGTGGCGAAGGAATTTCCTGAAATTCAAGCAGACGATAAAATTATCGACAACTGTTGTATGCAATTGGTGATGAATCCGCAGCAGTTCGACGTAATGGTAATGGAAAATCTTTACGGCGATATTGTTTCCGATTTATGCGCCGGACTTATTGGTGGTTTAGGTCTTGCTCCCGGCGCGAATATCGGCGAAATCGGCGCGGTTTTTGAAGCCGTTCACGGTTCTGCGCCAGATATTGCCGGACAAGGCGTTGCAAATCCGACTGCCGTGTTGATGTCCGGCATTTTGATGCTCAAACATCTCGGCGAGCGTGACGCGGCAGACAGAACCGAGAAAGCGATGCTTGATGTTTTTGCCGAAGGCAAGACGGTTACAAAAGATTTAGGCGGCAGCGCAAAAACGGCAGACTTTGCCAATGCCATTATTGATAAATTGAAGCAGTAAAAATTAGCCGCAAATTACGATAATTACGCGAATAAATAAAAAAGAATTTGATTAAGGATAATCTCCATGTGTGTATTTATTTGATGTATTAACTGTAGGTGAGCTTATTTTCGAGTTATAATCCTAACAATATAAACTTATTTCTGGACGGTGTGATTATGATGTCAAATTTACGTCTAATGCTGGTGTCGGCTACATCAGGCGGCTTTGTCGGAGCAGCGATTGGAGCTATTGCCGGCATAGGCACAAGCGTTTTGCTGCCGGGCTTAGGATTAATCATCGCCGGACCGCTTGCCGCCGGATTAATAGGTGCGCTTTTGGGTTCTGTAATTGGATTATTTGTAGCCGCAATAATCATTCTTACCCGCCGCAAAACTTATCCGTGAGCATTCGCCTCCTTATCATTTCTTATTTGTGCCATCCGTTTAATTTGCGGATGATTTTTTGTATTTGTGACTAAACTTTTATGAAAGTTGAAAGCATTTGGGACAAGCCGATTTCACACGGCGAAATCTTAAAGAAAATTTGGAAGCATCTCGATTTAGGCGTTTTGGAACGCGAGCATCCGTTTCATACGCCTGTGTTTGCAACAGTTTGCGACGATGTGCCCAACATTCGGATTGTCGTGCTGCGTCGTTTCTGGAGAAAAAATCCGCGCGCGATTGCTTTTCACACGCACGTCGGCGCGCCGAAAATCTCCGAGATAAAAAGTAATCCGAATGTCGCGTTCGTTTTTTACCATCCGCAGGAAAAAATTCAAATTCGCGTTAAAGGCACAGCGGAGATACAC
>JALYZF010000159.1 GCA_030948995.1 Acidobacteriota bacterium | reverse complement strand
GTGATAAACACATCAAACGCATCGAGCCGACCGCGACGCCGATGTTTATGAAAGACATGCTCGAAATCAAAATTCAAAAAGACGACCATTACTGGAAAGTTCCAAATCAGAATGATTACACGAGCTGGCTGCCGCAAGTCAGTTTCGATGTGTTTTTCGACAACAGCACGAAGATGCGTTATCAGGCGGAATGGTTTAACCCGGACGGCTCGCCGTGGTTCACTGAATCACTCGATGCGGGAAATTTTTCTGAAGACAGCCAGACAATTAGGGTTTCGAGTCCGTATTCGGGTGACCTTTTAAATACCAAAGCAGTTACGACAACGGGAACTTACGGCGTGAAAATCACCAATGTCAAAACGAGCGAAACAGTTTTCCAAGGCAAATTCAAAGTTAATAAAATGTCGCTCGCCGATGGCGACGCGCGGCTCAAAAACAAATTTTTGTTTTACGTTGACAACGATTGGACACTGCCGATTGGCTATGTCGGATTTACTTATTCGGGAGAGACGAGCTGGAACACAGAAGTAGAGCCGCTCGTTTTTATGTGGTTCAAAGGCGAACTCCAGGCAAAAGATATGGAAGCCAGACTTTTTTACAACAACCAGCAAGTTGCTTCGACCGACGACGGCGGTTTCAACAACACGACGCAGACGCGCGGCGAAGGCTGTTTCCTGTCGAAAGACATTTGTTACTACAAACTCTGGGAATTTAGCTGGAAAAACTTCTTCATCGAAAACAGCGAATATGCCGGAGCGAAACGTCCGAACGTGATTTATACCGAAGACAAGCCGGGCGAATATACGGTGAAAGTTTTTTATAAGGGAGCGCAGGTGCGAGAAGCAAAGTTCACGATTGACCGGAAAGGCTGGATTGCGCCAAACCAATTTTCCGACAAGATATTTCTGACCGAATACAAAATTGTCGTTCCCGTAAAAATAATGGGAACACTTGACAAATGGAATGCGGCGGCGTGGAAAACTGACGCTTTTTATGGAAATCCGCTTGCGGGATTTAATGTTCAATAAAATATTTGGCAACGAGTAAAAATAATAAGCTCCGTGCTTCGAGTGATTGAGAACAAAATGTCTTTACAAAGTAAGCGGAGAAACTTGCAGCCTTTTTGTTTGCACAGCTCGAACAAAATTTGCAACGCGAGAAAGGAAAATAATATGTTCAAATTAAAATTAACGAAACAAACAATCATCAATTTTTGTCTGTGTGCTGCCGTCCTGCTTTTTGCAGCACAGATTATTTCAGCCCAAATCAACATCGGCGGTTTTAATATCCCGAAGCCGAAACGCCCGAACAAACCGGACACAAATCAACCGGAGAATAAAACACCGAACGTCGGAGAATCGAATAAACAGGAAGGTGCACAAACCAACCCCAATGCGCCGACTGATTACAACGCCAATCTGAATGTGGGCGATCAGGCGGTTGCCGTTGACCATTTCAGGGACGTGGAGACGGTCAGAATCGTCGCTAAATCCGGCGCGGCATACAAAGTCGCCAAACTTAAATCACCGGATGATGTTCAGTGGTATAACGCCAATTCCGTCTATCCGTATTTCGACTATCGGGCGTTCACGGAAATCATGTTCAACTATAAAAGCTACGTGACGCCTTACCTGCCGTGCTATGGCAAAAAGCACAATCTGGATTCAGATAAAGTGACTGTCGAAGGATACAACGCTTTCGGTGCGCGCCATTTCGACGACGCGAAGGAGGCACAGCGAACTCTGCAAGCCGAGCAGCCGAAGTTGGCGGAACTTGAGAGTCAGTTGAAGAGCAAACTCGGCGGCGTCGCGCCGAACACTTTTCTGGAATATCTGTCCAACCCTGCCATCGTCGCGGAGATTGTCGCCCAGCGCGCCGAATATCTGAAGTGTGTAGTCGGAGTCGAAGACGAAAAGCCGGATTTTCGTCTCCCCGTTTTCCTCAGTGACATCAAAAAGGCGCAGGGCGAAGCCGAAAGATATTCTCCCAGCGAATATCTATATCTCGTCAGCGCGGGTGGACCGAGCGAAGCGTTGCTGCGCGCCGTGTCGCGGCGAGAGCGCGAAGAGTGGGCGAAACAGTGGCTGAAAAACCCCGCCTCGCGCGCCGAGTTCGACGCGGAGTGGGACAAGTTGGCAGCCATCGCCGCCAAGAAGATTCCAAGTTACAAACCTTCGGCGGCGAGCTATCGCTTTCGCGATCCCGTCGGCGAAAGACTGTTAATGGGCAGTTTGAAAAACCCTTCGACGCTCAAGATTTTCCGCATCGGCACAGACACCGCCGGATGGAACATCGAGAAAGGCAACAACGACATATTGCCGAGCTATCGCTACAAGACCATGAAAGTTTATTTCCGCGACCCGAACGACGATCATCCTTACTGCCGCGTCGTCTCGGCGCGCATCAAGCAAGACTACGCGGGCGGCGGCAGATACAACTCCGAAGTTTATCGTTCGAGCGTGAGCGAAGAAATCTACGGCTGTCCGTAATGTTCAATTTGATAATGAAGTCGAAAGGAGAAAGGAAAATGAAAAAAATGAAAAGTTTGGCGGCGGTCGTTTTGTTTCTATCAATGTGGCTTGCGGGATGCGCTGGCGAACAAAACCCGGACGAAAAGTTTGAGGGAATTAAAGAGAAGCTGATGGCTTCGGTCGGCGATTTGACGCGCATTCCGACGCAAGTCGAACTTACCGACCAACCATACATCAAAGGAAAAATCGCGGTTTTTCAAGAACTGGAGCCGGTTCAATTTTCGGGAACAAAGAGCAGTAGTGCTGCAAACAAACTTTATGTTTTACAGAATTCTTACTTTCGTGAGATGCAAGAAAGCTACGCAACAACGCCTGAAGAGGTTGGAACGGTTGCTTTGCTCGATTGCCAAAAGCTACAAAAAGGCGTTTATAAAACCGACAGCGGGCGCGAATATCCGGCAGAAGTCGAAGACTGCAATCTGACGATGGTTGACCGCTCGAAACAGGCAGTCATCTTCAAAAAAAAGTTTGAGAAAACTCCGTCAGACGAACGCAGGGCGATGGGCAATTTTGTCGGAACGCAAAGCGCACAAGAAGACGTTTTGCAGTTCTTGAAAGGCTTGCCGAGAAAATAGGCGGTTAAATTAAAAACCCATTTGTAATTGATGCGATAGCAGAACGACCGCTCGATTAAAGCATCCGCTCAAACATAGGAGTTATGTAAAATGAATGAGAAAAAAACGACGACAATCTCGCGTTCGTGGAGCGCGACAATCGGCTATTTAATCGGAGGCGTCGTATTGCTCGGCGTCTCCGCGCTGCTTTTTATGACCATCGTCGGAGGCGCGGTTACGTTCGGCATCGCGCTGATTCCGGCAATCGTCGCGCTGATGCTGCTCTATGCGTCTTTCGGCGGCGCAGGCACGAGCGCTTGTCCCGGCTGCGGCGCGGCTTTGAGCGGATTAAGCACCAAATCAAATGACGGCGTGCTGTGCAGCAGTTGTCATCGCTATGCGGAAGGTCAGAATGGATCGCTTTGGCTGACGGATGAAAACCGCATCGCCGACGAACCGATTTTCAGTTCGCCTTTGCCGGAGCAATTTGCATTTCCGCCGAGTTGCTGCGTGTGCGGAAACGCCGAGACGCGCCGCGAGACAATCAGCTTCACGACGCAAAATGCTTCTTCCGCAATAACTGCGCCGACCATCGGCGTCAGAACAGACACAAAGATTTCGGTCGAAGTGCCGCATTGCGCGGAGCATAAAGACGGAGCGAGCTTGAGCGCCACGCCAAGGTCGTCGCTCATCCGGTTTCGCTCTTACCCGTATCTGCGTGCGTTTTGCCGGCTTAACGGTACTAATCCCGGATAACGGCGGACGATAAGTAGTTTTTTAATCTCGAGTTGACGCGGGCAGAAAATTGGACTTAAAATTCTCCAGATGCGGAGCGATTCAAACCTACAGTAAGCGCGATTCGCCGCCGTTGGTTAAAATAAACGAATGGCGAAAAATCGTTTGAACGAATCATCAGACATCATTCAATCGCTCGGCGAACTGAAAGACGTTTATCGTGTCGAATTGAAACTTAAACGCTTCTTGCCGATTATTGTATTATTTTTTCTTTTCCTGCTCGGTTTGTATATCCTGATAGAGCCGTTTTATTTGTCTTACTCGCTGGCTTGGAAAAAAGACGCGATGATTTTTTTCGCCATACTCAAATCGGCGATTTTAATCTTACCTTTTCCTTTCGCGCTTTGGTTTGTCCTGCGCGGCGCGAGAGACGAATTGAAAATCTACGCGAACGGTTTTACATATCGAAGCCGCAAAGGACTGCAGACTTGTTTGTGGAAAGAGATAAAAGACGGCACTTGGGTTTTGGATTTGGACAACCGCGAAAAAATGACTTCGGTCGTCAAACATAACAGCGAAAAGATAATCTTTACCTACGCAATGCAAGGCTTGGACGAACTTAATCGTCAACACGACGAGGAGACGTTTCGGCAAATCGAGCAATCCGAAAACGCGGAAAGCGTTGAACAAAACAGTAGATAAGCGCGGTGAAAGGCGAGAACAAATTAAAACCGAAACTTAAAAATTTGTCGAAGTAAAATGAATTGACAAAATCATTTCGGTAATCATTTTTCTTTTTCCGTTTTCGCCAAACGCTTTTCCAAATCACGAATCGTCCGCGCCATCTCGCCCAAACGACGAAACGCCGCAATCGAACGCAGCCATTCGCGGTTGTCGAAAGCGGGAACGCCAGACAAAATTTTTCCGGCTTCGACATCGTGACTTGTCGCCGATTTTGCCGTAATTACGACGTCATCGCCAACTTTTAAATGACCGGCGATGCCGACTTGTCCGGCAAGAATTACGCGCTTGCCAATGACGGAACTTCCCGCGAGTCCGGTTTGCGCGCAGATGAGCGCGTCTTCTTCAACCGTGCAGGAATGCCCGATTTGTACGAGATTGTCGATTTTCGCGCCGCTTTTTATACGAGTTTCGCCAACCGAAGCGCAATCAATGCAAGTTCCCGCGCCGATTTCAACATTATCTTCGACGACGACTCGTCCGGTTTGCGGAATTTTAAGCCAGCGTTTTTCTTCCGTTTTAGCGTAACCGAAACCGTCAGAGCCGATAACGCAGTTGTTATGAACGATGCAGTCTGCGCCGATAACGCAATTTTCACGAATGGCGACGCCCGAATGAACTACAGAACCTGCGCCGATTCGCGCATTGTCGTAAATCGTTACATTTGGAAAAATTTTAACTCCCGTTTCGATAACGCAGTTTTTGCCGATGACAACGCCCGCGCTGATTTCAACCTCGCTTGCTAACTGTGCCGTGTCATCAATCACTGCCGCCGGATGAATAAAATTTTTTGCTCGCGGTTCGGGGTGAAAAAGTCTTAAAGCCCGCGTATAAGCTAAATACGGGTCTTTCGTTCGCAGCACGGCAATATCTGCGCGCTCGATTTTCTCTTTTTCGTTTAGAAAAATCGCGCCGGCTTTTGTATGATTGATTTGCGGTGTGTATTTAGGGTTTGCCAGAAAAGTAATTTGTCCTGCTTCGGCAATATCTAAGCCAGCCGCGCCGTTGATTTCTAAATTACTATCGCCTTGTTCGATAATCGAAAAAGTTTTTTCGGCTAAAAAAGCTAAGTTCATAAATTTATAAAAAACGCTTTCAATATTTAACGGGAAAGTTCATAATCATTTGAATGTTTCCGAGCGTCAAGCAAATTGAAAAACGAACGGCATTAGTCATTTAAAAGTTGCGTCTCGAAAAAATCAAACTTTAACAAACAAAATCTTTTATTAGAGGTAAAAATATGAGTGAGCAAAGTGTAACCCAAACCGAGAAAATTAACACGGTCGAAAATATTCCCAGACCGGCGACGCCGCCTTCAAACGGCAAACAAGAATTGCAAAACGGCAAGATGGTAACCATTCCCGGTTCAAATCGCCGTCACAATCTAATCGGCAGCAACACGACCATTGCGGTCGGCAGCCGTCTTCGCGGACATAAATGCGAACTTTACGTCAACGATATGCGCGTCAAAGTGTCGGGCAACAGTTTTTGTTACCCGGATGTCGTTATCGTCAGCGGCGAGCCGAAATTCGAGACGAGCGAAACCGATATGCTTTTGAATCCGACGGTGATTTTTGAAATCATTTCAAAAAAACCTCTCTACAACGACAAGAGCGAAAAGCTGGAATCTTATCTGGCGATGGACAGCGTGCGCGAGTGTCTGCTGGTTAAAGAAGAAGAGCTGCGCGTCGAGCATTATTTGAAACAAGGCGTCAACCAGTGGATTTACCGAATTTACAACAAGCGCGAAGACACGGTTTCGCTCGATTCAATCAACTGCAAAACTTCGCTTTCGGAAATTTATTCGCAGATAAACTTTGAGAAAGGTTAAACGGTAAACTTTCCTAAATTATAGCAAGATAAATGTGGGATTTCGTAAAAATTGTTGACATTGTTTCTGTATGAGTTTAACTTTCTTTTAAACATCTAAAGGTAAAATATATGCAGAAATTCTTTCTATGCGCGTTTTTTTCGTTTATCCTTTTTTCGTTAAACGCAGCCGCTGAAAATAATCTTGTTCAAATAACGGGCGGAAATTTTCACATCATAAGCGGTCTAACCGAGCAACTGCAAAACGCTCGAATAGAAACGCCGGATTTTACGGCAATTAGCTTTATCGGCGGAACAAATACGCCTTGGCATTTTGTCTGTTATAACATAAACGAATGCCGTTTTGGTGAAAATTTTATCGTGCCGGACCGCCCCGAACTTCATCTCGGCGACTGCATCGGCGATTGTGACCAATTTGTTTCCGGTCCTTTTACAATGAAGGGAATAACTTATCAGAAAGCCTATTATAGCGGAAATCTTATATTCAGCCGCGAGACATTTTCAATACCGAGAGTGATAAAACGCAAAGGTAAAATGTTTTTCAAAAAGCCTTTCACTGTAATCGGAAAACTACAAGTTTGTCAGGAAACGATTATTTACACTGATTGCCCAGCCGACAAGATTCTGTTTGACAGCGATATAAGCGGAAAAGGCACGCTAACGGTAACGGCGGAAATTAGAGTTTGGCAGGACGGAGATTCAAACCCGCCATATTTATTTGCGAAAAGTTTTGATTACCAATTTGAAAAATAAGATTTTCCAAAATCGTTTTGTTAAAAGGCTATTCAATTTTGAATAGCCTTTTTTCTTTTACATCAAATTAACCGGATCAATTTCCACATTTACAATCCGCAAATCGCAAAACTTTTCCTGCGCGTCCGCGAGAGCAAAATCGAGCGTTTCGCGCAGTTTTGTGCGATTGCGCGCTTTTATCAGAATCTGTAAGCGATGCTCGCCTTTCAGACGCGCGAGCGGCGCGGGCGCAACGCCTAAAATGCGGCACATTCTCTTCACATCGGCGTTTTGCAGGCAAGCGCGCAGAATTTCCGCATTGTCGAAAGCGTAATTGTAATTCGGATGTTTTATCAAGATGGAAGCAAGCGCAACAAACGGCGGGTAATTTAGGTTTTTGCGAAAATTGATCTCTTCAGCGTAAAAATTTTCGTAATTCTGCGTCTGCGCGTGGCGTAAAGCGTAATGTTCTGGATGATACGTTTGAATAAGGACGCGACCTTGTAAATCGCCGCGTCCGGCGCGCCCTGCAACTTGAGTTAAAAGCTGAAAAGTTCTTTCGGCGGAACGAAAATCCGGCATTGCAAGTCCTGCGTCAACCGAGATTACACCGACAAGGGTTACATTCGGGAAATCGTGTCCCTTAGCAAGCATCTGCGTTCCGACGAGCATATCAATTTCGCCGCGCGCGAATTGCATCAAAGTTTCTTCAAAAGATTTGCGGCGCACGGTTGTGTCGCGATCAATCCGCGCAATGCGTAAGTTTGAAAATTTTCTCGTCAGAATGTCCTCGATTTGCTCCGTGCCTTCACCAACGAAATACAAAAATTTGCTCGCACAGGCAGGGCATTTGTGCGGCGTTCGCTCGCGGTGATTGCAGTAATGACAGACTAGTTTTGATTCGCGTTTGTGATACGTCAAAGTTATGTCGCAGTTGTTGCACCGAATCGCTTCGCCGCACGTGCGGCACAGAACAAAACTCGAAAATCCGCGACGATTCAATAAAATTATTGATTGTTCATTGCGCGAATGCGTGTCTTCAATCGCTTCGATAAGCTGTGGGGAAAAAATCGTATTTTTGCCGTCGGTTTTAAAAACCTCGCGCATATCGACAAGCTCGGCGCGCGCCATCGGGCGATTTCCGATGCGGTTGGGCAAACTCAAGTATGTGTATTTTCCGATGTTTGAATTATGAAAAGTTTCGAGCGCGGGCGTCGCCGAGCCGAGAACGACAACGGCGTTAGCAAAGTTAGCACGGACAATTGCGACGTCGCGCCCGTGATAAAACGGCGTTTCGTGCTGGCGATATGAACCGTCGTGTTCTTCATCAACGATTATCAAACCGACATTTTCGAGCGGCGCGAAAACTGCCGAGCGAGTTCCGATAACGATGCGCGCCGCGCCGCTTCTGATTCGCCGCCATTCGTCAAAGCGTTCGCCAGTCGAAAGATTTGAATGCAGAATTGCCACTTCGCCCCCGAAAACCGCGCGCAGTCGCCGCGAGAAAACAGGCGTGAGCGCAATTTCCGGCACAAGCATCAACGCCGATTTTCCGCGTTCAAGTGAGCGCTTCATCGAGCGAATATAAATTTCCGTCTTGCCGCTGCCCGTTACGCCGTGCAGCAGAAACGCTTTATATTTTTCGCCGCCGAGCGCGGTTTCGATTTCCGACAAAATTTTATTTTGTTCTTCGTTTAAAATTAAATCGGTTATTTCGGGAAGTTTCGCGTCTTGCAGCGGGTCGCGGAAAACTTCCTCGACGGAAATCTTCAGCAAGCCGCGTTTGGAGAGCGTGTTTATCGAAGACGCGCTCGCGTCGGCGCGTTCAATCAAATCAGTAAAGACGATTTCGCCGTTTTCCTTCAATAAAATTTCGACGATTCTTTCCTGCGCTTCGGTCAAAGGTTTTTGATTCGATTTGTGAAATTCCGGCGGCAAAAGACTGACGACTTTACGGCGTTTCGGTTTAACTTGCGATGTCAAAGTTCTATGAAAAACCGTAGCCCAATTTTCTTTGACAAGTTCGCGCAAGCCGCGCTGAGTTGCCGATGCGCCGAATTTCTTGGTGATTTCTCTGACGGCGGTTTCACCCGCTTCACTCAAAAACTGCAAAATCTGAGCTTTCGCCGTTTTTGCCGACGAAATTTTTATAAGCTCATCGCGTCCTTTTGCCGTGATTGTATAAATCTGTTCGGTCGTCTGATTGATTCCGGCAGGCAAGGACGCTTTTAAAACCTCACCCCAAGAAGTTGCGTAATAATCCGCTGTCCATTGCGTAAGACGAATAATTTCTTCGGTTAAAAGCGGTTCGGCATCCACGAGTTCAATCGCTTCCTTGAGCGCCGATTCTTCGATTTCAAGCTCGGAATCGAGTTCAATGTGAAGCGCAACGGCATAACCCGTTAGCTGTCTTTTGCCGAACGGAACGACAAGACGCGCGCCGATTTTAACGTTTTCCTGCAATCCGACGGGTAGAATATATGTAAAGGTTTGCCGCAGTGGAACGGGCAATGCGACTTCGACGTATTTCGGCTGCGGCGCATTTTCGATAAAACTTTTTGCGGCTACGTTTTGCATCTAAATTATTTTTGGAGCGGATGGCAACAAGCTAAATATATTTTTCCGGTTTGTTCGACTAAAATGATAACCTAAAGGAACTTTTTACAAAAACCGGAGTCTAATTCTTTTGGGGTAACGATTATGGATTCGCTTCTGCAAACCGAAAACAGAGAGAAAAAAGGCGTTAATAAAATTTTGCTCGCGTCGCTGTTAGTTGCAACCGTTTTGATTGCCGGCGCGGTTTGGCTTTTGTCTCTGAAACCTTCGCCAGACGAACGTCAGCAACAGCTTCTTGTCAATTCATATCAGGAAGGCTCGCCTGAGTTTGAGCGATATACAAAAGATATTGTTATCCAAACGGATATGGACAACATTATGCAATCACCGACTGGAATGGGAACGATTATGATGACGATTCCCGCTAAGATACGCAATAAAAGTCAGAAAACTATCAATGCTTTGGAAGTTAAAGTCAGCGTTGTTGACTTAGCCGGTAAAGTTGTCAGGGAAAAAAAATTGCTCGTCGTTCCGAAACAAGAAGAAAAACTTCTGCCCAATCAAACGATTCCGGTTATCGCAACGGTTGAAGGTTTCAGTCGCGATGACGACCGCGCCAACGTGCGCTGGAAGGTAACGGCGATTGGAGTTGAATAATCTGCGCGCTCTCTTCGACCATCATTGATTTTTTATTTAATGAAGCGACAGCCTGTTTGGTAAATTTTTCTTGCATAATATCACCCGTTTGTGTTAAACCATAGAGAGAGGCGAATTCACTCGAATTCACTTTCGTATTACAACTGACGACAGTCTTTCATATCCCAAAGTCCAGCCAACGCCAAAACCTTTGAAATCATCAATAGACTTTAGAATTTACCGCAAGTTTTCGGTAAATTCGGCTTTGAAAAATTCGCTTATGATTACGCCAATTGCTTACAGAAAACAAAGCGTTCTTAAAAAGCGAGAAAAAGAAAAACAAAAATGAAAAACGAAATGGCTAAAATAAAAGAATCTACCGAAAAATTGGTTTTACTCGACCCTGACAGAAAAAGCCCGCGCGCCAAAGATTTTGAAGACAAACTCTCGGCTTTCATCGTCGGACAGGAACGCGCCGTTCGCCGAATGAGCGGTCTTTTCCAGATTTATTTGGCGGGAATGAATAACCCTGCGCGACCTATCGGAACGATGCTTTTCTTAGGACCGACAGGTTCAGGTAAGACGCGCGTTGTCGAAGCGGCGGCATCGGTCTTGTTTGGCGAACCACACGCTGTTGTTAAAATTGACTGTGCCGAATTCCAGCACTCGCACGAAATTGCCAAACTTATCGGTTCGCCTCCGGGATATTTAGGACATCGAGAAACCTCGCCGATGCTGACGCAGGAAAATCTTGATAAAGCGCATACGGAAGATACGAAGATAACATTTGTTCTCTTCGACGAAATTGAAAAGGCTTCCGACGCGTTGTGGCAGCTTCTTCTGGGAATTTTAGATAAAGCAACTTTGACTCTGGGCGATAATCGCCGTGTCGATTTCTCTAAAACGGTTGTCATAATGACTTCCAATCTCGGCGCGCGCGAGATGAGCGATATGATTTCCGGCGGAATCGGTTTCGCTCCGGCAAAAAACGGAAAAAATGCCGACGATAACGAAATTGATGCCAAAATTTACCGCACCGCGCTTGAGGCGGCAAAGCGTAAATTCTCGCCGGAATTTATGAATCGTATCGATAAGGTCGTTGTCTTTCGCAGCTTAAAGGAACATCATTTGCGCCGCATTCTAGACATTGAACTCAATGGCGTGCAAGACCGCATTACCGAATCCGCCGGAACAAAATTCGTTTTTGAATGCACGGACGCGGCAAAAGAATTTCTTCTCAGCGAAGGCATCGATTTAAAATACGGCGCGCGCCACCTGAAACGCGCCATCGAACGTTTTCTTGTTTACCCGCTCTCAAATCTTGTCGCCACGCAGCAAGTCGAAACGGGCGATTTGGTAACGGTAGATTTTGATAAAAAAGACGAGAAACTCATTTTTACAAAACAATCAGGCAAGATGATTGTCAGCGATTCGGAAAGCAATGTGCCAGAAGTTGAACCGGAAACAAAATCCGACGCCGTTGGTTTGCCGCTTCCACAAGCTGAAGCAGCCAGCGAGAGAAGTAAATAAACCGGCAAAATAATTGAAGATTGATTTAACTTAAAATATAGAAGCAGCGAAAGAGCGGGAATACTGAAATATTCCCGCTCTTTCTTATTATTTGTCAAAATCTCCAACACTATATATTCGCTCTGTGATATGTTTAGAAAATGAACAACAAAACTTTTTTGCCCGACTTGGAAATCTTCTTTATGGCTTTGGCGGATAAAACGCGACTCAGATTGCTGAATTTGATGCGTGAAAGCGAGGTCAGCGTCGGACTTCTTGTTGATATTTTGGGCGAAAGCCAGCCTAAAGTTTCGCGGCATTTGGCTAGCCTGCGAAGCGCAGGAATTGTCGAAGCAAGGCGTGACGGCAAATGGATTCACTATAAAATCACCACGCCCGCCGATGATTTTGCAGCTCGCATATTGTCAAACACGCTTGAATGGCTCTATTCGCAAGAAGAAATGCGGGCTGAATATAAGAGGTTTTCGGGAAATTTTATGAGTTCCAATAACAATGAATTAAAAAACCAATCGAGGAGTAGAGACATATCCGATAAATCAAATACGAAAGAAAATCATAAACAGGGATTAGAAATTTATTTATTATAAATTTTATCCTTCGTTTTTTCATAAGGACAATTTCTACAACCATTGTCACAGCAAGAACCGCGCTTGCTTAGAAAATAAGCCGTCAAAATCATTAAACCATTTTCAAAATAATAATCAACGCCTTCGATAAAATTTGCTGGTTTATCGTCTGTTTTAATTTTTATCTCGTCTTTCATACAAAACCAGAAACTCTTTATTTCCTTGTGCACCTAAAATCGGTGATTCGATTGTTCCCAAAACATTAAAACCGATTTGCTCAGCCTTTTTATTTACTTGCGCGATAACTTCCGCGTGTTTTTCCTGTTCGCGCACGATTCCGCCTTTTCCGACTTCGCCTCGCCGCACTTCAAACTGCGGTTTTATGAGCGTAATAAGTTTTCCGGTTTCTGTAAGAAGCAGCAAAAGCGCGGGAAAAATTTTCGTCGCCGAAATAAAGGAAACATCCATTACAATCAAATCAAATTTTTCCGTGAAATCTTCCGGTCGCAGATTTCTGGCATTGACGTTTTCTCTAACTTCGACACGCGCGTCGGTTCGGAGACTCCAAGCAATCTGGTTTGTGCCGACATCGATTGCATAAACTTTTTTCGCGCCGTTTTGAAGAAGGCAATCTGTAAACCCGCCCGTTGAAGTGCCGATGTCAAGACAAACACATTCGATTGACTGTATATGAAATTCTTGTAATGCCTTTTGCAGTTTTAATCCACCGCGACTTACATATTTTATTGCGGTTGATTTGCCTTTTATTCTAATTTGGGAATTTAGTAGAAATTGTTGCGAAGATTTTTCAATCCGCATTTCGTCAACTAAAACAACGCCGGACATTACAAGCGATTGTGCCTTTGCAATCGAGTCAGCAAATCCTTGCTCGACCAGTAATTTGTCAATGCGTTCTTTTCTCATTGGCGAAATTTATTCTTCCAAACTTTCCGCCCAAAATTCTTTCTGTTCACCGTTTTCGGTTGTATAGGCGATTTGAATTGGGCGACAACAAACTTCGCAGTCTTCAACATATTCTTGCTCTGCGACTGATAAATCCAGAATCATCGAAATCTGTTGCCAACAATACGGGCAAGTAAAAAAATATTCGGTTTCCATTAAGTTTTTCTAATTTTTCTTAATCTTTTATGTTTCCTGCAGCGCGTGATATTCTTAAACTATCTGAATTTAACAAAAATGAACACGGAATTGAAATTGTCGAAATTTGCCCGCTATGCTTGGTTTGTTTTGGCTTTTAATATTGTCGTTATACTTTGGGGAGTTTTCCTGCGCGCTTCAAAATCGGGCGACGGTTGCGGGCAGCATTGGCTGACTTGCAACGGCGAAGTTATTCCATCTGCGCCGCAGCTAAAAACGGTGATAGAGTTTTCGCACCGCATTACCAGTTCGATGGCTGGTATTTTTATTTTGATTCTGCTTATCTGGGCAATCGTAGATTGGTTTAATCATAAATCGGAAAGAAAAAGTTACTTACTGAAAACTGTCGTCGGCTCTTTTATCTTCGTCGCAATCGAAGGCTTTATCGGCGCAAAACTTGTTCTGACGGGAAATACGGCGGAAACATTAACTCCGGCGCGTCCTTTTTTTATGGCGGGACATTTAACAAATACTTTTATTTTACTGGCATTTTTGACGTTGACCGCGTGGTTTGCGAGCGGCGGAAAACGTTTGAATTTCAAAGCGCAGCCGAAAGTTTTATTGCTGCTCGGTTTAGGAG